>CAZGZO010000020.1:0-3160 GCA_964529695.1 uncultured Lentimicrobiaceae bacterium | reverse complement strand
CTGGGTTTTCCAAAAGATTTTTCCGATCCGGAAATACTAAAATTCAAAGACTACCTGGTGATGAAATACCTGTCGGATGACGACCTCTTAAGACCGGATTTAGACAAATTTCTTCTTGATATTTTCAAATTACAGAAGCCTTTTAATGATTTCCTGAATGAGGCACTCTTAAACGGCAACGAGGAATAGACCCAAGTGAATACAACAGAATACAAAGCACGATTTGTTCTCCTGCTCACTGCCATTATCTGGGGGTTGGCTTTCGTCGCTCAAAGAGCAGGCATGGAAAACATAGGTCCGTTTGCATTTAACGGAATCCGTTTTGCCTTGGGAAGTATTTCACTGGTGCCTTTGCTATTTTTAAACCGGAATAAGAATAGACCACAAACTGTAAAAAGCGAGCAATCGTTTATTTGGGAAGGCGGCATTTTGTGTGGGCTGCTTCTGTTTGCTGGTTCATCTTTTCAGCAAGTCGGAATTGTATATACCACAGCAGGAAATGCAGGATTTATCACAGGATTATATGTTATTCTCGTTCCTGTTTTCGGTTTGTTCTGGCATCATAAAGTAAACCCTCAAACATGGATTGGTGCCATTATTGCTTTGGCCGGCTTGTATTTTCTTTCTATCAGACAAAGTCTGAGTTTTGCCTACGGCGATGCCCTGGTATTTATCAGTGCCTTTTTCTTCGCCGGGCATGTTTTAATGATTGGGAAATATGCTCCAAAAACAAGTATTATCAGACTGTCAATCATCCAGTTTGGGGTGGCCTCACTTTTAAGCCTCGTGATTTCATTTTTTATGGAAACTACAACATTTGAGGATATCCGGCTGGCTGCCATCCCGATTTTATATGGAGGAATTATGTCTGTTGGGGTGGCATATACTTTGCAGGTTTATGGTCAGAGGAAGACTCATCCCGCTCATGCGGCTATCATTTTAAGTATGGAATCGCTTTTTGCGGCTGTTGGCGGAATTCTCATTCTTCATGAGCCGTTGACTTTCTCTATCGCAATGGGAGGAATTATGATGCTGGGCGGCGTGATTCTTTCCCAAATTCGGTTTAGCAAAAATTGGATTTTCCCCACAAAAAGCTCATAAAATTCACTAAAGTGCCTAAATTTCATAAAGTTTAGGCACTAACTCCCAAAATTAGGAGTAATGGTCAAATAACCTGGATACTTTTTCACCTTACCATCCAGTTTATAGTATGGTTTCAACTGAATAGTCAATCCGAGCTTTTGTAGCGTTTTGGCATCCAGATTGCCCGACATAACACTAATAATCTGGTTCATCGAATTCAATTGAAAAACTTTGACAAGATTAACTTTAGCCTGAATATCAAAAGGTTTACTTGCATGTCTTTTTACTCCCATTGGTTTATTAACCTGCCCGGTCGCAATGACCTGCTTTTTTTGAAGCAGTTTCCAATCCAGACCGGAAACAGCGGCTTTACCGGAAGAGGGGTTGCTAACTTCAATATTCAAAAGAATATCCGTGGGAAGCTTTCCATTTAGCAGCCCTGTTGATAAAGCTACCATCTGAGTAAAATTCAAATCAGACAGACTCTTTACGTGGGACATATCCACACCTGAAACCCGTTCCAGTACCACAGAATTGATTGTAAAATTACAATGTGCAAAACGATCCATTTGACGGGCCTGGCTGATAAGTCCGCAAGAACTCAATGAAAGCAATACAACCATGAGAGTTCCCAGACTGAAAAATTTTACTGTTTTCATATGATTGTTTTGTTTAATAAGATCAAGACTTACCGGCCCGCTTCCGTTCTGTTTCATTCAAAATAATCTTTCTCAAACGAAGTGACCTCGGGGTAACTTCCAGATATTCATCTTTTCGAATAATTTCCATGTACTCTTCGAGCGAAAATTTTACTGCCGGAGAAATCAAGACTTTAGCATCTGAACCGGAAGCACGCATATTTGTGAGTTTCTTTCCTTTGTTCAGGTTTACCACGATATCGTTATCCCGGGTATTTTCTCCCACAACCTGACCAGCATAAATATCTGTATTGGGATCTACATAAAAACGTCCGCGATCCTGTAATTTCCAAATAGCATAAGGAATGGCAGTACCGGTTTCCATGGAGATCAATGCCCCGTTTGCCCTGGATTGGAAATCACCTTTCCACGGTTCAAAATCTTTAAAACGGTGGGCTATAATCGCCTCACCTTCTGTAGCAGTTAAAATAAAATTTCTTAATCCAATGATGCCCCTTGACGGGATGGTGAAATCGAGTTGCAACCTGTCGTTTTTCGGCTCCATATTGAGAAATTCACCTTTACGTGCTGTGACAATATCAATCACTTTTCCTGAAAAATTTTCAGGGACTAAAACGGTCAGGCTTTCAACAGGTTCGTGTTTCATCCCATCAATTTCTTTGATAATAACTTTAGGTTGTCCAAGTTGAAACTCATAGCCTTCGCGGCGCATGGTTTCCACCAAAATGGATAAATGCAAAATACCCCTTCCGAAAACCAGATAAGCATCAGGAGATTCCGTTTCTTCCACCCGAAGTGCCAGGTTCTTTTCCGTTTCATGGAAAAGCCTGTCTCTCAAATGTCGTGAAGTAACATATTTTCCTTCTTTTCCGAAAAAAGGAGAATTGTTGATGGTGAACAACATACTCATTGTTGGCTCATCAATTTTGATGGGGGGCAAACCTTCCGGTTCTTCGTAATCAGCCACTGTATCGCCAATTTCAAAATCATCCAGTCCCATCAAAGCAATAATATCACCGGCATAAACTTCACCTTTGTATTTTTCCTTTCCAAGTCCTTCAAAACGGTATAACTCTTTGATTTTGGATTTCACTACAGCGCCATCACGTTTTACCAGAGAAACGTTCATACCTTGCTGCAGTTTTCCACGACTCAGTCTGCCTACGGCAATACGTCCCACATAAGAAGAATAATCCAGTGAAGTAATCTGCATCTGAGGAGAACCTTCCTGATACTGAGCAGTTGGAATATGATTGATAATTTCATCGAGCAGATAAGAAACATCAGAAGTTGCCGTTTTCCAATCTGGTCCCATCCAACCTTGTTTTGAAGAACCATAAACCGTAGCAAAATCCAATTGCTGTTCTGTGGCACCCAGATTAAACATCAAATCAAACATGGCTTCCTGCACTTCATCC
>CAZGZO010000019.1:0-21515 GCA_964529695.1 uncultured Lentimicrobiaceae bacterium | reverse complement strand
ACGTTCCTGATTTCACTAGCTTGATATACCTTCATATGCTATAATTTTTTTACGTTTAAATATCCTATCGCAAAAATATTAATCTTACGCTATAGGATTGATTTTTAATAAGTTGAAAATGATAAGTTATAAATAATTTTCACTCTAATAACGAGCGCTCGCAAATGTAGTAAAAAACCTTTAGTTTTAAAATTCAGCAAGTTATTTAGAAAGAATAAAAAACGAGAACACTTTTTATTTCCTTACGGGGAAAATAATTTTCTAAAACAATCACAAACTCGTAACAAATTTTACAACTTCCGGTTAAGAATATTCAATTTTTTTGACAATTTTCCAATTGAAAATTCAAATATCAAATTGTATCCAATAGGGAATAAAATTCTGTTTAAATACAACAAAAAATAGAGCAAATTTTGTCCATTAAACACATAAACAAAAAATAACAATTATAACTTGTTTATTATTAAATAATATCATACCTTTAGCACCACATTAGGAAGTGTGTTTTAGAAAAGACGGGTAAGTACAATCAGATTTTATAAAAAGTTTATTCTCTAAGTTCAGAGGGAATAAGTTTATTTTGTAGAAATAATAATAAACACCTGTCAACCAGTGATTTGAAAATAACTTATTAAAAACATATTCGTTATGTTCAGGGGTGATAAAGCTATGTTAAATTGAAAGGTTAGCGTATGAAAAGACTTTACGTTTTAGTAATTATGTACTTATTTACCACAATTATTTTTGAGCATCCTGCGATTTTGGCTCAAAATATTAATGGTAATGAGACTCAAAATGGGTTAATTTCGGGAATAAATTCCGTTTCAATACCGCTTCCTGTGCATTTTATGCAACGGCTCAATCTAAGGTTGCTTTCTACCCACAAACCTACCTTCAAAAACACAAATATTCAAAACATAAAGATTGATACAGCTGTTGTATATTCTGTTTTGAACAATCCGAAAAGATATATCTTTTCATATACCCAAACAGGAAACAGAAATTCCACCCAAACCCAAACCCTGAGCGGAGGCGTTTGGGTTAAAGCCTCTATGGACACTGCAACTTATGATTCTGTTGGGAATCAAACATCTGACAGTTGGAAAAACTGGAAAAATGGCAATTGGGAAAATACAACACGAAAAACTTATACCTACGGCCCGCAAAGAAGCCTGTTTTCGACGCATGAAGAGATTTGGCAAAATGGGAAATGGGTTAATAATGACAGCAGTTATTACAACTATAACTCTAAATGGGATAAAATAGCTTACTACGAAGACAAATGGAATGGAAGTAGTTGGCAAAAAACCTCTTATGAAATATATGACTATGATTCCGCTGAAAACCTTTCCACGATATACAGGTATAAATGGAACGATTCTGTCTGGGACAACCAACAGAAATATTCATATACCTATGACACCAGCGGAAATGTAATTACCAGCAGCATTGAAAACGGCAGCCGGCAACAATGGAACAAATACTACAAGGAAACCTATACTTATGATACAGCCAGCAATATGCTTTCCTACACTGGAGAATTCTGGAATGACAATTCATCATCCTGGGTCAACTCTGAAAAATACACTTATACTTATAATTCTTCGGGATATAGAAAGACAGGATTTGGTGAAGAATGGGTAAATAATGCTTGGGTAAACAAAGAAAAGGCCCAATATTTTCATGACCAGTACGGTGGAATAGAATCTGCTATGAAGCAAATCTGGAAAGGCAGTGCCTGGGCAGACACTACTCTTGCCCAGTATGTATTTGACAAGCAAGGCAATGCTACTGGCGGGGACTATTATACCTGGAATGGGACTGCGTGGGACCAGAATCAGGATGGTCTACTTGATATTTCTTACAATTACAATCTTGATCAAAATTATTTTACCGGATATCATGTTGATGCTTACTACCCTAAATCGATAACAACTGGTATTAATTACTTATTTGATAATGTTACTGGACTGAGATGCGGACCAAACCCGGCATCTGATTATACCAATCTGACATTTCATATTGAGAAAAAAACACAAATCGAAATATATCTATACAACCTTGTTGGCGAGAAAATTCAAACCATTTATGAGGGAGCTTTAAATCAAGGGGAACACAGGTTTAAGGTAAATCTGCAAAGTTTGCCCAATGGCATTTATGTCGCTATGCTTGCATCTGCAAACGGCAATAAATCAATTAAAATTATTAACATGCATTAATAGCAGTGTGACTGAATGCACAACAATAAATGAAAAATAAAAAACATAATATCATGAAAAAGCTTTACCAATTTATAAGCGCTATGTTGTTAGGAATGTTTCTTCTTGCAACGAGTTCTGCCGTGATAGGTCAAACCACTCCTTCCATTACTGTTATTCAACCTAATGGAGGAGAATCATGGGTTGTAGGGACATCCCATTTGATCTCATGGACGGATAATCTGACGAAACCAGTGGAAATAATACTGAGTACCGATGGCGGCTTGAATTATAGTGATACCTTAACGAGTTCTACTTCAGGAACTACATGGACGTGGAATATCCCCACTACTCAGGATACATCCAGTCAATGCATGATTAAGATTGTAAGCACAACAAATAGCAGTATCAGTGTGACGAGCAGTGCTTTTTTCGCGATCAAAGCTACTCAGCCTGTAGACTCTAATTCCATTATTCAACCCAATGGTGGAGAAAAATGGGCTGTTGGGACAAGTCACCTGATTTCATGGACAAACTATGTCTCCAAGGCAGCTATTCAACTTAGTACGGATAATGGTAAGACTTTTACAACACTTCCGGGGGCAGATTCTATATCCGGCTCAACATTTACCTGGGATATTTCCTCCTCGCAAACAATCTCTGATTCCTGTCTGATAAAAATCATGAGTGTTCATGATACCAGTGTTTATGTCAAAAGTGATTCTGTATTTTCTATTGTAGCAACCCCGGCCAATGGAGCCATAACATTATTACAACCCAGTGACACTGGAATTTATTGGAAAACAGGTACAGAACATTTGATTTCATGGTCGAAAAATTTCAGTGATTCCGTAAAAGTTGTTTTGATGAATGCCGATACGGTTTACAGCATGCTTTCTAACGATGCATATGGTAGTGGCTATGCCTGGACGATAGGTGATTCTCTGCCTGTTAGCAATAAATATAAAATTAGTGTTTACAATAAGGTCGATGCGTCAATTGGAGATACGAGTAACAATTATTTTTCCGTTGATACGATTTCTTCAAGTGACACAGCTTCTGTTGCAAAAACCGTCACTCTGGTACAACCGAATGGTGGTGAAAAGTGGGCTTGGAATACTTCTCACTTAATATCATGGTATGATAACTTTGCGGCCCCCGTCAAAATTGAGTTATTCAAAGGTGGTAGCTTTTACAGTGTACTGGCTTCCAGTGTTAGCGGTAATGGATTTGCCTGGAAAATTCCAAACACGGTTCCCGTAGATACCTCTTATAAAATCAAAGTTTTAAGTACAGCTGACACTACCGTTGCTGACACGAGCAATGCTTCGTTCTCCGTTTTGTCTGCACCTCTTGGTGGCGAGATAAAACTTATTCAGCCAAATGGAGGAGAGCAATGGGCGCATGGAGAACAGCATCTGATTTCATGGTATGATAACTTTGCTGATTCTGTAAAGGTTGAACTTTTCAAAGGAGGTGCTTTTTATTCGGTCCTTGATTCAAACATCACAGATAACCGTTATGCATGGACCATCCCTGACTCGCTGACAGCTGACACCAGCTACAGGGTTAAAGTACTTAATCAATCAGATACGACAGTCGCAGATGAAAGCGACTCTTCGTTCAGTATTATAGCACATTCTCTGGGTGAAACTATAACCCTGGAACAACCTACAGGTGGTGAGCAATGGGCATTAGGTGAACAGCACCTGATTTCATGGAAGGATAACTTTTCAGATCCTGTAAAAGTCGAGCTTTTCTACCAAAATACCTTTAACAGTGTACTTGATTCCAATATTACAGACAATAGATATGTCTGGACTGTACCGAAGACCTTAACTGCCGATACAGGTTATAGGATTAAGGTCCTTAACATGGCAGACACAACAATTTCGGATGAAAGCGATTCATCCTTCACCATTTTAGCACATAAGTTAGGTGAGAGCTTAACCCTTGTACAACCTGATGGTGGTGAACAATGGGCACATGGTGAAACTCACCTTATTTCCTGGCTCGACAATTTCAGTGATCCTGTAAAAGTTGAACTCTTAAAAGGTGGCTCCTTTTATTATGTGCTGGATTCCAGTAACACTGGAAACAGTTATGCATGGAAGGTTCCTGATACACTTTCTATTGATACAAGTTATCGAGTGAAAGTACTTAACACAGCAGATACGACTATTACTTCTGAAAGTGATTCTTCCTTCAGTGTAATTGCACATTCTTATGAAACCATGACACTGGTACAGCCAAACGGTGGCGAACAATGGGCACACGGTGAAGAACATTTGATATCGTGGAATGATAATTTCACAGATCCTGTAAAAGTGGAACTCTATAAAAATGGAACTATGTATGCGGTACTGGATTCCAGTAACACAGAAAACCGGTATGCATGGACAGTTCCGGATTCACTTCCTGCAGATACAGGTTACCGTGTGAAGGTACTTAACACAGTTGATACTACAATCTCTGATGAAAGCGATTCCTCCTTCAGTGTTCTGGCACATTCTTTTGAAACCATGACCTTAGTACAACCAAACGGAGGTGAACAATGGGCCCATGGTGAAGCACACCTCATTTCCTGGTCTGCTAACTTTGTAGATACAGTCAGGATAGACCTTTATCATGGCAGTACAATTTATAGTGTCTTGGATTCAACTGCAACTGATAACCGATATGCGTGGACCATTCCGGATTCTATACCAATAGATTCAACTTATAGGATTAAAATTCTGAATATTGGTGATACAACGATTTCGGATCAAAGCGATACCACCTTCTCTGTAATAGCCTATACTCCGGGTGGAAAAGTCAAAGTTATCCAGCCAAATCTGGGAGGAACCCAATGGGCACGAGGTACGACGCACCTGATTTCATGGACGGACAACTTGTCTGAGGCGGTAAATATTTATTTAATAGACACGATAGCGCCCACAGATACCTCATTGATTGCTTCTAATGTTGAAGGAAGTACCTATGCATGGACAATTTCAGATACTTTAACTGCCGGAAGTCAATATAAAATAGAGGTAGCCAGCAGTTTACAACCTGTTAGCGATGTAAGTGACACCACCTTCTCCATAACCAAGTTCGTTCCTGGTGGAACAGTAAAGGTTATCCAACCTAACAGAGGCTTGCAATGGCAGCTGGGTTCTGCACATCTTATTTCCTGGACAGACAACTTATCTGAACCTGTAAATATTTACTTAATTGATACCGTTGCAGCCGATACCTCTATGATTGCAGGCAACGTCGATGGAAGTAGCTATGCTTGGACAATTTCAGATACATTATCTGCCGGAAGTCAGTATAAAATAGAAGTTGCCAGTAGTTTACAATCCATTAGTGATGTTAGCGATTCTACTTTCTCATTAACAAAATTCGCACCGAATGAAATACTTACTGTTGAACAACCCAATGGTAAAGAATACTGGACTCCGGGAAGTACAAATTTGATTTCATGGTCTTCTAATTTTGTAGATACGGCCAAAATTGAACTTTATCATGGTAATACAATGTATTCAGTTCTGGATTCCATGGCAACTGGTAACAGTTACACATGGACAGTTTCAGACACTATACCGTATGATTCCACTTATAAGATAAAGATCCTGAATATATCTGATACCACTGTCTCTGATATGAGTGATACAACCTTCTCTATCACAAACGCTCCTCCAGGAGGAAAAATTACAATAAACCAGCCAAATGGCGGGGAAACTTGGTATCAGGGTGATGCATATTTAATCTCTTGGTCTGGCAATCTGGCCAAACTCAATGGTGATAATTATGATATTCTGCTTGCACATTATAATGCCAGCAACGTTTTAAACTTTGTTGACACAATTGCTAAGAATGTTCCACCCAGTACATACACCTGGACAATTCCTTCAAATCAGGAACAAGGTGCCCACTATAGAATCAAAATTACGGGTTACATTTTAACAGGTGTTGCTGACTCCAGTGCTAGTTATTTCTCAATTAAGGCTAAGTCAAAAATTTCAGCAACATCAGGTATTACTGCCTATCCTAATCCAAGTACGAATTTCATAACACTGAAAGTAAATGATCCACAAAACAACACTAAATATTACGTGACTGTTTACAACCGTTATGGAACGCTTATTTGGAAAGGCAACCTGAATACACAAAGTTCAAATAAACTTAAGTTTACAACTTATAATTTACCGAACGGTATTTATTTTGTGACATTATCGGGTGGTCAGAAACAAATTTCAAAAATGTTTGTTGTACAACATTAAAATCAATTAAACGCTTTTTCATATCAAAAGGGCTGCTCCAAATTCAGGAGCAGCCCTTTTTTCGATATCTAGTTGAACAGAAATAAACCAGCGCCAGAAAGATTAGCTTATTTTTGTCCGGATTTCATTCCATTTTTCTTCACCAAACTTAGCACCCATCACTTCTATCACAGTACCTGCCAGCAATGAACCAATATAACCTGCTTTTTCAAATCCGAGATTATTCATCCATCCATACAGAAACCCGGAAGCATACAAATCACCGGCACCGGTCGTATCAATAGGTTTGGCCATGATGGGTTCAATAACGATGATTTCTCCATTCTGTTTCACTAAAGAACCCTTGCTCCCAACTTTAACTACTGCTATTTCGGTCAGCTCCGAAAGTTCGTCCAACGCTTTATAGGGTTCTTGACCAGAAAATGCTTTGGCCTCGTCTTCATTTGCAAAAACAATATCAACATAGCGGGTAACCATATCCCGTAAAAAATCAAGATTATCTTCTACTACGTTATAGCTTGCTAAATCGAGAGAAACTTTTAAATTGCTTTCTTTGGCTAATTTCAGAATAGTCTCCAATAATTCATGATTCTGAACAAGATATCCTTCCACATGCAGCAGGTCATAACCATGAAAATGTTCATGTTTTAACTGTCCAGCAGATAAATCCAGCGCAGCACCCAAAAAAGTTCCGAAAGTACGTTCGCCATCTTTTGAAATCATGCCGTTGGCAATTCCGGAAGGCGAATTTGTATGGAAAAGAACCGGCCGGATGTTGCTGTTTTTCAGATCTTCTTCAAAAAAGCTTCCTGTTTCATCTTTCCCAACTGAACCAATAAAAGCCGTTTCCATACCAAGTTTTGAAAGGCCATGTATGGTATTAGCTGCGGACCCGCCAGAAGCTCTTTGTTTTGAAAGATTTTTACTTCGCTCCTGAATACGCGCAGAGCGTTCTGCATCAACTAATTGCATACTCCCTCTTGGAAGATCTAATTCAGACAATAAATCGTCGCTTTCCAGTTGCGTCAGCACATCTACCAACGCGTTGCCGATTCCTATAATTTTCATTTATGAGATTATTTTTAAATTTTTCTGCAAAGATCAGAAATTTTATTGGATTATAACCTTGGCAACAGTCACTTCTGATTTGAAATAAAGGCTTACAAAATAAATTCCCTGGGGCAATTCTTGCAAATTGAATGTAATTCTACCATCAGGATTGAGGGTCTGATGCTTCTTTTCTGAAACTACTTTTCCTGCAAAATCATAGACCTTTATTACGAAAGAAAATTCTTTACTATCAGATTTAATATAAAACTGTCCATAATTTGGATTGGGAAATGCAGCAGCCATTTTTATTCTGTTTTCCGGTATCCCGGATATCCGGCTAAAATTGACGACTGCAGACCCGACACTTACACAATTATCTACTAATCCTTCAACCTTTACGGTATCTGTTTCTGATAGTGTTTTACTATAATTAACCTGAATTTTCCGGGTTGTATCGCCTGTAGTCCAATAATAGTGTGTAAAACCAGGCCCGGCATCGAAATTCACATAGCCACCATCATTCAGGGTTGTATCGGCCGGGAACAGTTTAATGGCTGGAACTGGACCCGAGATTGAAGTCCTTTGCGTACTTTTTGCAGTACATCCTTGATCAGACGTATAGGTATAAGCAATATCATGAAATCCCTTTCCGGCAACAGATGGGGTAAAAACATCACCTTTCATTCCTGCACCGGAAAAAACACCACCTGCCGGACTTCCTGCCAAAGTAACGGGGAGCTCATTCCTGCAATAAAACGGTGACAAACCGGAAAAATCAACTTTTGGAAGCGGCAACGGTGTTAGTTCCAAACTATCTTCTGAAGAACATCCTTCTTTATTGTATCCATCCAATCGAATCCTTGAAGATTGCTTTAAATCAATCGACAATAAAGAGCTGGCCGTATCCTTAGGAAACCATCTATATGTATCAGCGCCCGACGCTTTTAATGTAATCCATGTTCCCTGACAAACCTCACCTGCATTATAGATGATTTTTGTCTTTGGCAGGGCTATAGGGAATAATTCCAGGCTATCATTAGTTGTACAACCTGCCTTATTGGTTCCAATTAATTCCATTTTCATGGTATCATTTACAGTAACCGGCATAATAGCCCCGCTTCCATTAACAGGCTGCCACTGGTAACTATCTGCCCCTGAAGCAGTCAATGTAATCGAGCTTCCCTGACACACATGATTTGTATCGAACAGAATTTTTGTTTGGGGCAGTGCTAATGGATAAAATTCAACGCTATCTGACACAATACATCCATCCTCATTCATTCCGGTCAGTTTAATGCTAATTGTATCCCTTACTGCCAATGGTAATATTTGGGTTGTTGAATTACCAGGAAACCAAAGATAACTATCAGCTCCTGAGGCTTTCAATGAAACCAGCTTTCCCAAACATACTTTATTTGTATCATAAATAATCTTTGTTTTTGGAAGTGGCAACGGATATATCTCCACGCTATCACTGGCTGTACATCCCACATCAGAGGTCCCAGTCAAACGAATATTCATTGTATCGTTAACATTAACAGCCATTTGTGAAGCCGTTGTATCTTTTGGAAACCAAATAAAACTTTTGGCACCGGAAGCCTTCAACGAAATTATTTTTCCCTGACAAACACGATTTGTATCATAAATGATTTTCGTCCCGGGAAGGGCATTGACAACAACCTTTACCGAATCAGAAGAAACACAACCTTTTTGATTCCATGATTTCACAGAATACAAGGTAGTTTGAACAGGATTACGTTTTAAATTATTTTCCGTTGATATTGTACCAGCCGAATCAGACCACTGAATCCATTTTCCTCCTATTGCCTGGAGTGAGATACTATCTTTTAAACAGATAGAAGTGTCCGGGGTAATGTATTGAAACGTCGGCGGAACCGCAAACACTACATAAGTACTATCTTGCGATGAACAACCGTAGCTATTGCAAGCTTTAACATAAACTTTTTCCGAATGATCCGGTACAAAAATCAAACTGTCTGTATTGGTATTCATTTGATGCCAAGACCATGACCAGGTCAGGCTAGCTGTATTTGATGAGGCTTTTAACACAACAGAATCTCCATTGCAGGAAAGCACAGTGTCTTGTAAAGCAGAAACCTCCGGAACAGAATCTTTAGGAGGGAGTGTCACATGAACTGAGTCCCGGCCACTACATCCCGCTTGGTTGGTTACTTTGACTGAGACTTTATACACTGAATCCCACTTTGTTTTCAGCGTTAGTGAAGATGTTGTGTCTCCGTCATTCCACATATAAGCATATTGCGATCCATTTGGAGCTGAAAAAGTTAGCGTATCTTGTGAAAGTAAAATCGTATCGTTGCCAAGATCAACTTTGGGTGCCGGCGACACATAAACCCAAACAGAGTCAGTTTCAAACTGCCCTTGTAAATTTTTCACAGTAAGAAAATATTGTGTGGAAACTTTTGGTTGCACTTTTACGGAATCATCCTGACTAAACAAAGTATCGCCTGCAAGCCATTGGTAGCTTTGCATATCTGCCGGACCTTTAAAAGTTATAGAACTCCCGGAACAAATTGTTGTGTCATTCCCCAAATCCGGGAAACCACAAAAGCCTGCATCATAACCATGGACCCAGCCAGTTTGATCCATACTACAAAGCTTTTTACGCAATTGGATTTCCTGATTTCCTTCAGGCATTTTCAAGACATAATCCATAGCTACCAAAGCATGATACTGTGATTGGGTTTGAACTGCCAGCGTTGAAAAGGAATCTGCCAGATATTCAGTAGTTTGATAAACCCGGCCATCCCATGAAAAATTAATTAATGCTGTATCTGCCCCTACTCCATTGTAGCTGGAATTCTCTGCTCCGTAAATTTGAATATCTTGAATCTTTTCATTCCCAGTAACATTTAATGTCATATCATAATGCAACAGGTCGACAGGCACGTTTCCTGAAAAAGTGATTACCAAACGGTTCCCATTTAATGTTTCATGAATCTGAGTCGCTTGTTTCACTGCAAAGTAATCCAGCAAATCATCGTCATTGGTCATCAAGATATCATCTAATCCAGGCGCACCATATGTTTGATAAATAGATTCCATATCTGTTAAGAAACTACCGGGCATTAGATGCATGCCTGACAAATACCAGCGGTGTTCTCCTCTAAGGCTGGCCTTGTAAAGCGTGTCAGCCATCGTCTTGAATCCGCTGTAACTAAAATCCCTGAAAAGTTTCACAGGTTTTAACCAGTTTATGGTATCACTTTCCACATTAAAACCATTTTTCCCATAACCTATCCATGTATTGTCCTGTCCCTGATTTATGGCTGAATGATAGTGGTTTTGCTTCAGGTAATCTACGAAGCTCACCACATTATTTGGAATTACAAAGCTTTTGATTGACATGGAATCCGAAATCTTCCGACGGGTATAACTTTTGGTTCTTTGAAATGCATAGTTGATGACCGCAGGTGAACTAACATCGGGATTATCAAATAAGCCATGATTATCAATTCCCCAGTGATTTTGATACAAAGTTTTTAACTCAGGCCAGGTTAATTTTGAATTATCATGATAGGGATCGTCAGGATTTAGAATATCTGAACCGTCGGCGCCAAATATAAAAATGGCAGATGACATCTTAAAAGTAATTTGATGTCCGCATCCATCCGTATAATACAATCCCGGATTACCATTAGTTCCCTGAAAAACAGGATATATAAGATTGTAAATATCACTGAGCGCATCATCCTCCTGAAAGCTCATGGCAAAGGCTTTATTGTATTTTAAGGGAGCCTTTTCAACACTAAACTGAGTTGGAATATTATTAAATGTGACTACAACGGAATCAATCCCGGGCGACTGAGTTTGCTGTGCCAACAATGAATAAGACACCCCTTCAGAGAAAAAGAGAAAGACAATTATAAAGGGTTTAATAAAATGTTTGATAAAGTCTCTCTTCATCAAAAATCAACTTTCATATTCAATCAATTATTTCAGGGACACTATTATCAAATTTTCTATGTCCTCCTCTTGACGGGCGTCCCACATATCCATTCTTTTTTCTGAAGTAATGTCCTCCCCGCATACCGAAGCGGAACGATACGGAAATTTCGTGGGAAGCTCCTGAATATTTGTTAATTCCGTTTAACCCCATTTCATAGGAGTAGTTTACTGACAATCCGGCTCCCAGATAACCGCCCACACTTGCAGCTGCGACGCCTCCACTTCGGTACAAGCCACCAATCCAAAATCGCTCTGCAAGGAAAAGCGTTGCCGAAATGTCCACATTAGCCGGTTCGTTTACGGTTTTTTGATACACACCCATAGTCTGGAGTTGCCAGCTATCGCTCAACCAAAACAGATTAGATATATGGAATAGGAAATCTCTTTGCATCGAGAAACTTATTCTATCCGGAGTCAAATAGATGCTTTTGTTAGCCATAGCATTGGGCAAAGCAAAGCCAATATTGAAATTATAGGAATTGAAATCAAGTCCAAATCCCACATTATAAGTACTCCCATTCAAATCGTTAAGTTGATTTAATAAAGGGTCATTTGGATCAATTCCTGTTGTATTTGTAAAATTTATGGAATTCTGAAAGTAGCTTCCCCAAACGCCAAAAAACAGTTTTTGATTGTCACCGGTTTGTAAAATATAGGAATAGGAGATCTCCGCTTTCATTCTCGTCAAAGGTCCAGCCTGATCACGATAAACTTCTCCGCCCAGCCACATTTTATCCTGATAAATATTTCCATAACCACTAAGATTGTATGTTTCCGGTCCGTTATAAATATTAACCCACTGTTTCCGATAATCAGCATGCACCTCCGAATAACCAAAGTAACCGGCCATCGCCTGGTTTAGAACATAAGGGTTGATGATATACTCTGATGTCTGGATATAGTTTTGTCCTTTTATCATTCCTCCGAACAACAGCATTAATAACACAATAAATTTCAACAACTTACTCATCAGCGCAAAATAGTAATCGTACCAGTAAACACCGTACCGGTTTCATCTTTTATCACATAATAATAGGTATCATTGGGTAGAACAGCCCCGTTATAATCTCCTGTCCAGTTGTTATCGTAATTTTCGGAGTGATAAACCAAACTCCCGGCCCTGTTATAAACCCAAACTGCAATCGGTGGTTGTATCTTACCCGATCTAATCACCCATTTATCATTGAAGCCATCACCATTTGGTGTAAATACAGACATAATATTAGCGGTATCCATAACAACTTTCCCACTTGTATTCTTCAGGTAATAACCCAAAAATTCCAGTCCTGCAGCACAAATATTTTTATAAACCGTCACTCTGGCAAGTCCTGTTGTTTTTATATAATAATCAGGCCCATAAACCTTGCCGGGCCATACAATTGAGTCATAAATGGAGGCGCTATCTACTTTCAGAAGCGTACTGTCATTACGAGCAAATTTCACCGTATCATCATAATAAACCTGGCTTCCATTCGGTCTCAAAACTATAACCTTAGGATCTGCATAAATCGTTATTGGTTCTGAAATTGTATCTGAACAACCCAAAGAAGAGGTAACAGCTAATCTGACATGATACGTGCCCGGCTCGTAATAATGATGGGCTTGAATATTGGTTCGGTTTTCAGAAAGACCGTCTCCGTATTCCCAGAAACGATTCTTAATAGTTCCTACATTTACTGTCGAACTATCTGTAAAAGTAGTGCTGGAACTTGGTGAGCAAACACCAGAATAACTGAATTTTATCTTTGGGAAGTCACCCACAGGGACCTTATTGATTTTCGTCTTAACAGCACCCGACTTATAGGTTATCCGCATCCCGACCAAATTAATTCCTGAATTCGGAAATATATAATTCACCGTATCACCGGTCGCATCTCCAAAAACGCCATCCATATTCAAATCCCAGGATACACCTGTAACTGAATCATTTGTTGTAGAAATATTTATCAGTTGTGTTGTATCACCAACACAAACTGTACTATATTTAAAATCAACGTTATACTTATAACCCGGGATTACCAGGAAGTGCTGATTTACAGAACAACCATGATTGGTGGAAATCTTTACAGAATAGGTCGTTGTATCTATGGGGTTGACAGTAATTGATGAATCTGCACTTCCTGTTGACCAGAGATAATTGTAGCCCGAAGAAACCCAAAGCAAGGTATCATAGCCCGGAGTCACCAAAAGTGTATCTGCTGAATGTTCAAAAGCAGGTAAAGGATAAACCACGACCATCGCACTGGCACTTCCCGTTTTATCCTGATCGGTTGTTACAGTCACCGTGTAACTTGTATTTTGCTTCGGAGCCACACGAATAGATTGCGTTGTGTCACCTGTGTTCCACAAATAATGTTTCATTCCTGCGGGGGCTGTTAATTCAGCCGTATCACCAGAACAAATGGTTGAATCCTTCACGGAAAAATGATAGCTACAGTATTCTTTTATAGCTGGATTATCAACGGTACACAAACTGTCCCTGTATTTCGACAGACTATCGGCATTTTGAATGGCTTGTACATAATCCATGGCCAAAAGACTTGGAACACTATCACCGGGAGAAGCCTGTGCCAACTGAATATAATGAGCTGCTACAACTTCAGAAGAATCAATAACCTGTCCTTTCCATGAAAGATTGATAATGGCTGTATCCCCGCGCATACCATAATTTGAAAGGCTGGCTCCCGTGATATTCACACCGCTGACGGGGGCATCGGCAACCACCTTAAGCGTCAGCATGTAATTCTTTAAATTTACCGGGATATTGCTTCCGCTGAATGTCAAAATAACCTGATTACCAAATGACTGGGTGTTAACCTGGACAAGGTTTCGCAATGCCCAGTATTCAAAAAACTCCTGGGTCCCGGCAACCCAGATATCATCTGAACCATCTTTTCCGTAATGAGCTTCAATGGAATCCATCTGATTTTGAAAATCGGCAAATGAAATATCCGGCGAAACTCCGAATTTTTTGGCATGATAAAAGCCCACATAATGATCGTACTGTGTACTTTGCGCCGCATAACTCTCAACATCCTGAAAAAGAGAATTACTAATCCTGTCTCGCTTAAAGACATGGGTATTCAAAGGTTGGCTGACGCGCTCAACGCTCACAGGATTTGATAGATTACTGGTACCATAGTCATCAAAGAAGACCAGGTAGCCGGCATCACGACCAGGCAATACCTGGTTAGCACCATTTTCAGGCAATATGTAAGTATCCATTTGAATTCCACCAGGTGTAAAAGAGGCTGTCTTCTTTGTAGTGAAGCTTTGGTTTCGCTCCACTTCATAACTCTGCAAATAAGAAATGGTTGGATTGTCAAAACCGCGACTGCTGATAGTGAAATCATCTTGCCATAATTGCCAAATTTGTTTCCAGGACAGATAACCCGTTGTGCTATCATGGACATCTTTGCCGTTTTCCCAGATAAAATTGTTACTGCTCATATGAAACGGCACATTATGACCGGCATCATCTGTGGAAAACAAGCCTTTATTACCATTCTGTCCAGTAAAAAAGGGCCAAACCAGATTGAAAAGATCATCTGAGCCATCATCCATTTGCAGTACCAATGCAAAACTTTTGTCGTATTTCAGTTTAGTGATGGCAGCCTGATAGCTTTTTGGCACTGATGAAAAAGTAACCGTAACTTTGATATTCTGCAGCTTTTCCTGCTGAGCAACAGCCTTTTGAAAAGTACCCAAAATCAAAATTAGCGGTACTATGAAAAAAACATATGCCCGATCAGGAATAAAATTTTTCAATAAGATATTTTTTGAATGATAGGTAAAATTACCGTATAATCCCATGAAAGCAGGTAATTACCTTAATTTTTATAAACAATTTGTATTTAACAATCTAAACATGCTTCAGTAATGTTTCTCACTCTATATTTTTTTAAACTTTGTTAAAACATTGGGCCATGAAAAAACAGTATTTATCCTTATGTCTGATAATTACAGCCCTGATTATGACAGGCTGTTCAAATCAAAAAAAGGCTAACTCTTCTATTGAAAATGGAATTTCCATGAGGTTAAACAACATCCGCAAGGGATCCATTTCCAAACCGGTTTACAAGTTGTTTTTTAAGATTCCGGGAAACAAAGACTCGGCAATCATGGGAAAACTCACTTTAAGATTTGATTTAAAGAACATGAATTTTCCGGTAGTCCTGGATTTTCAGAACCCAAAAGAATTTGTTCACAAGGTGATGGCCAACGGGAAAACCAGTTTTTTCGGTTTTAAAAATGGACATATAATTATTCCACTCGATAATTTGAGACAAGGAACTAACACTGTTAATGTCAACTTCACTGCTGGGAACCTGTCTTTAAACAGAAACAAAGATTTCCTTTATACGCTTTTTGTTCCGGCACGGGCATCTACTGCTTTTCCTTGTTTTGATCAGCCTGATTTAAAAGGCAATTTCGACTTAAGTCTCGAGATTCCAAAAGATTGGATCGCAGTTGCCAACGGTGCACAAATTTCTCAAAAAGATGAAGGCAACAATCAGTTACTTACATTTGCACAAACAAAACCTTTACCAACCTATCTTTTTGCTTTTGTTGCAGGAAAGTTCCACGTAGTTTCACGTACTATCGACAACCGTAAACTTACTTTTTATTATCGTGAAACAGATACGGCTAAAGTGAACAGAAACCTGGATGCCATCTTCCATCTCGAGGCACATGCTATCACGTGGATGGAAAAATACACCGGCATCCCCTATCCTTTCGGGAAATTTGCCTTTGTGGCCATCCCGGCATTTCAATATGGAGGTATGGAACATCCGGGAACTATTCTTTACAGGGCCGACCGGATTTTCCTGGATAAATCTGCCACACAACTTCAAAAATTATACCGTGCCACCGTTATCTCGCACGAAACCGCGCACATGTGGTTTGGAGATTTAGTAACCATGAATTGGTTCAATGACGTATGGCTGAAAGAGGTCTTCGCCAATTTCTTTGCTGCGAAAATTTCCAATCCTGATTTTCCAAAAATGAACCATCGGTTGAGTTTCATGATTGATCATTTTCCTCCGGCTTATTTAATTGATAGAAGTGAAGGGGCCAATCCCATCCAGCAACATCTGAAAAACTTAAAAATGGCCGGAACACTATACGGAAACATCATTTACCACAAGGCTCCTATCATCATGAAGATGCTGGAAAATCTTGTTGGAGAAAAAGGATTCAAAGCAGGTTTGAGGACTTATTTAAAGAAATATTCCTATTCCAATGCCAATTGGGATGACCTTATCAGAATTCTGGATCAAAAGACAAAAGTAGATCTGGCAAACTGGAGCAAAATCTGGGTAAAAGAACCCGGCATGCCTCATTATCAAACTACTATAAATGGAAACAACGTTGTTATCCATCAGACAAATGCAAAGAAAACAGGCATGATTTGGCCACAATATCTTCAGGTCCTGAGTATTCAAAACGGGAAACCGGAATATTCCAAAATCTTTGCCGACAAAGCTACCGACACAATCAAGCTACCTAAAGATTCAAAAGTACTTTTGTTGGATGGCGAGGGAAAAGCTTACGGCTATTTCAAACTAAATAAGGAGCAACAAAGTTACATGATGAGCCGTAAACTTTTCACATTGCCAGATTTGCAGCGCGCTGTGGCATACATCAATATCTGGGAAAATATGCAACAGCAAAATCTGAGACCCGAAGCACTGTACAAAGCATTTTATGTTTTTCTGCAAAATGAAAAGGACGAATTGAATGTGAATTTGTTATTGAATTATCACCGGAAATTATTCTGGCGATTTTCCACTTCACAGTCAAGGCAGGGTCTGGAAAGTAGATTTGAACCTTTGCTTTGGCAGAAAATGGAAAAAGCGTCCGACGCTTCTTTGAAATCTTCCTATTACCACGCCTGGCTTTCGACGGCGCTTAGTAGCAAGGCCATTCATAAAATGGTTGAACTCTGGAAAGGAACGCTAAAAATTAAAGGCTTACCACTTTCCGAGCGAGACATGACCATTTTGAGTTACCAGCTCGCTGTGCGCAGAAATGGGAAAATGGCAAAAGAAATTCCTTCAGACGTCTTGCAACAGCAACTAAAAAGGGTTAAAGATCCGGACCGGAAAGCACAAATGACTTATACAATTCCCGCTTTGAGTAGTGACAGCGCAGTTCGGGACCATTTCTTCTACGCCTTGCGAAATCCTGCAAACCGGGAACACCAGGCTTGGGTCAGCACAGCATTGGAATATCTGAATCATCCGTTAAGGGCTAAAAGTGCTGAGAAGTTTATTACTCCGGCATTAGATTTATTACCCGAAGTTCAGAGAACAGGCGATGTCTTTTTCCCGAAATCATGGCTGGATGCCAGCTTGTCCGGTTATAACTCGGCAAGCGCTGCCAGACTTATCAGGGATTATCTGGCTAATAACCCGGATTTGAATCCAAAATTAAGGCAAAAAGTCCTGCAATCTGCCGATCCGGTGTTCCGTGCAGCATCCATTTTACAAGGGAAAAAGAGAAAAAACTAAACTGAGGAAAAATTTTAAAAAATTATTTGTCAATAAAAATTATTGGCTATCTTTGCGCCCTCAATCAACAAAAAATACGCCTCCATAGCTCAGTTGGTTAGAGCATCTGACTGTTAATCAGAGGGTCATAGGTTCAAGTCCTGTTGGGGGCGCAAAAATCCGGTTCGAAAGGGCCGGATTTTTTATTTTTGTTTTTATGTTTTTCATCTACATTCTTTACAGTCCTTCAGCAGATAAGTATTATGTCGGTCAGACCAATGATCCTAACCGTAGACTATTTGAACACAACAATAATCCAAGAAATACCTTTACCAGAAAATTTGCCCCCTGGACATTAAAAGCCTACTTTAAAGTCAATGATAACCGTGGAGATGCTATGAAGTTAGAAAAATATATAAAGAAGCAAAAAAGCAGGCATTTCATTAAAAAACTCATCAATATCCCCGGTTTCTTTGAAGAAATAGCTCAATTGGTTAGAGTCCCGATCCATCGGGATTAATCAGAGGGTCATAGGTTTCCCGACCTTTCGGGATTGGGGGCGCAAAAATCCGGTTCAAAAGGGCCGGATTTTTTATTTTTATACTCTTAGAAATAAGGATTAGACTAATAATCAAAAGGCCTTTTTTGCTCTTTGGCAATTTCAATACCTACTTTTTTTAATTCCAGGAACCGTTGCTGAAGGATAAACCTTTCACCATCATCAATCACTTCATTAAGCCTTGTTCCAATTTTCTTTAGTTCTCGGCTTATAAGTTTGGTTCTCAGATTATTTAATGTGGTGATTAGCGTTTGAAGCAGGTCATCGTTCTCCTTTTTCACATATATCTTGTGACGTTCCCAGTTGCCACTTAACTCATAGGGTTCTGCAATCAGGTCAATGATACATTTTGAAATCTCCTCATCGGGATGATTGACAAAATAAGCCTCGCCGGGAATATTATCAGTAGTCAGTTTCTCTTTTATTTCATCAACAACCCGGTTGTAAATTTTATTCTCAAAAACAACATCATCGTCATCCAGGCTCTCAAGAATAAATTCAGCAACAGAAACTTCCCGCTCCACATCTATCATTTCACCCATTTCGTCTTCCACCATTTCCGTGATATTAACTCTTTCCGGACCATACAAAAGCAATAAGCGAATGATTTCATTTTCATGTTCACTGATATCGAAAGGATCTGGTTCGGCTTGTCGAGCGGTCTCCAATTTGTCTTCTATATCAGGAATCGGCTCTTCTTCATTTCCAGACCTGAAATTATTCTTTCTGTATTTATTTCTTATCTCCTTATTCAGCGCGTTCATCAGCGTCTGCTCAGGCATATCCATCACGCTGCTACATTCCTTAATATAAACAGTACGAATAATGGCATCAGGAATGTGTGAAATGGTCTGGACAATTTCTTTTATCAGATTTGCCTTTGCCACTGGATCGCCTTTGGTTTCATCCATCAAAAGACGCGTCTTAAAAGAAATGAAATCCATAGCTTCCTTCTCCACAAACGCCTCTAACTCTGAGGAAGTGTGTGAACGAGCATACGAATCAGGATCTTCTCCTTCAGGAAACAATACAATTTTCACGTTCATGCCCTGTTCGAGAATCATATCTATACCCCTGAAGGAAGCCTTGATACCAGCCGGATCACCATCATATAATATGGTAATATTCGGCGTATATCTTTTGATAAGCTTAACCTGTTCCGTGGTGAGCGAAGTCCCGGAAGAAGCTACAACATTCTCTATTCCAGCTTGATGCAGAGAAATAACATCGGTATAACCTTCTACCAGGTAGCAATTATCATTTTTAACGATTGCGTTTCGGGCAAAGAAAATTCCGTAAAGGCTTTTGCTTTTATTATAAATTTCAGACTCCGGAGAGTTGAGATATTTGGCCACTGTTTTTTCGCTGGTCAGCACGCGCCCGCCAAAGCCAATAATTTTTCCGGTAAGGTTATGAATCGGGAAAATAACTCTGGCACGAAACCGGTCTACCAGGTGATCACTCCTTTCAATAGACAAACCTGTCTTCAGAAGAATGTCCTTTTTATATCCGTTTTTCTGAGCATAATCAGAATACGAAGACATCGTGGGTGCAAACCCCAACTGGAACTTTTTAACAGTAGATTCCAGGAACCCTCTTTCTTTCAGGTAACTAAGTCCTACAGATTTTCCCTCATCATGGTTAAAAAGATAATCCTGAAAGTAATCGGAAATAAACGAATTCAGCGCAAACATGCTTTCACGTGCATCCATCTGCTGTTGTTCTTCATCCGTCAGCTGCTCCTCTTCAATATCAATACTGTACTTTTTTGCAACGTATCTCAGCGCTTCAGGATAAGAATAATGCTCGTGCTCCATAATAAATCCTACAGCATTACCTGCTTTTCCGCACCCAAAACATTTGTAAATGCCTTTGGCCGGAGAAACTGTAAATGAAGGTGTTTTCTCATTATGAAAAGGACACAATCCTATCAGATTCACGCCCCTTCTTTTCAGGTTCACAAAATCACCAACCACCTCCTCAATTCGGGCGGTCTCCATGATAGTTTGTATCGTATCTGGTTTTATCACTTCAGAAAAAATATGATGCTAAAATAATACAAAAAAAGAGAGGTAACCAGGACGGTTACCTCTCAAAAACCAACAATTATGAAAACCCTTTAAACAAAGCAAAATGTAAAAAAGAACTTTACTCTTGCATTTGTCTGTTGCAAATATACAACACTTTTTCTGAATTGATACCACTAAGGTAAAAAAAGTTGTTAATTTTTGTTAATCACTCTGTGTAATAGGCTCATTCGCTTAACTTTGCACCATGAATAAGAAATTGACAGCCTTAATAGTAACTCTTGTCACTTTAGCTAGTTGCGGGTTACTTTTGGTTCAGGTTTACTGGATAAGAAATGCCATTATGGTGAGGCAAGCCATGTTCAATCGGGACGTAAACCAGACTATGAATCATGTTATTTTTACATTAGATAATTTAAGGTATCAAACTTATTTTTTAAACTCGAAAGACATCTATCAGAAAAATCAAAATGCCTTTGCCCTTTTCGATTCTATTAACTCTGATTTAATCAACCAACAACCCAAGCTTAATAATGCAGAAGATATCTCACGTTTTCTCAAAAAAAGAGACAAACTGAATAAAGCTTACAGTAAACTTCTTCAATCTTTTGAAGGAGCAAACAATCTGAAATTTTTCACCAACCATCAATATGCTATCGACTCTCTTATTTCAAACTCTCTTAAAAAAAAGCATATCTGGACCACCTTTGAATATGGGATTTACAACCCTTTGAATAACGCGATGATTTTTCAAAAGACCGGAAAATATCCTAACAAACTTCTTCATGCCAGTTTTGTTTATAATCTGGATCCGGTCGGGAACAATATGCAGTTTCCGCTGAAATTTCTTTTGTATTTTCCCAATGAACACATGTTTATTTTAAGTACACTGTACAAACTTCTCCTTGTTTCATTAATTCTCTTTCTAATTC
>CAZGZO010000018.1:0-22148 GCA_964529695.1 uncultured Lentimicrobiaceae bacterium | reverse complement strand
AACCAAACATAACATTATCAAACCTAACATCTGGTATAACCAGGGTCTTCGCATCCGTTTAATTGCTTTTAGGAAAAACTTATTTAAAGCAAATTTAGGATATATCATGAAGTAACAACGCAGGGAAGCCAATATTTTAATATTTAATCCGCTACAATTTAGAATTTAATCCAAATAACAACTATTGTTAAACGAAATTAATATAGAGATGTTTTATACTTTTGAAGCGTGATTCTAAAATGCTCCGAGAACAGCTTTCTAAAGCGAAAGTCATGAAATCTGTTCCGATGGGTTTCGACAGAAATGTCTAGGCCTCCCGAATTCTGCGAAAGCAGAAGGAATTGGAAAGGAGACAACCGAAAATATCTCTCTGCTTTGAGTTATCCGAGGTGGCCTCTTTCCAAAAATGGTAAGAGGCATTTTGTTATGTGTTAGTAAGTTATGATTGAAAAGTTTTAATGTTGTAAAACAAAAATTATATCATGATTTCATTTGAAGAGGCGCTAAAAAAAGTACTGGAAAGTGCGCACACCCTCGGAACAGAAATAGTGAAGTTTGAAAATTCACTGAACCATGTTCTGGCTGAAAATATTGTTTCCGACGTTGATATGCCTCCTTTTGACAAATCCGCTATGGATGGTTATGCCTGTCGGCGAGAAGATTTGCAAAATGAGCTGGAAGTCGTAGAAGTGATTCCTGCCGGACACTGGCCTGAAAAAAAGATTGGTAGAAACCAATGTTCAAAAATCATGACCGGTGCTCCCCTGCCTCAAGGTGCAGACACAGTTATTATGATAGAGCAAGTGAGGGAAGTTGCTGATAATAATAAGATAATATTTACAGGAGAAAACACAAAATCCAATGTGTGTCCTTTGGGAGACGATGTTAAAACCGGTGATGTTGTTTTGAAGAAAGGAACTCTTATTCGTTCAAAACATATTCCTGTTCTTGCTTCAGTAGGTGCAGTAGAAATAAAAGTTTACAGACAACCTCGCATTGCCATAGTTTCTACAGGAAATGAGCTGGTAGAACCGAATATAAAACCAGGACTTTCTCAGATAAGAAATTCTAACGGTTATCAACTTGTTTGTCAGGTTAAAGAGCTTGGTATGCCGGCCATTTATTCTGGAATTGCTAAGGACAATTTTGAAGCTACGCAAACAACTTTTGAAAAAGCTATTGCAGAAGCTGATGTAGTTATTATGTCAGGAGCTGTTTCCGTGGGAGATTATGATTTTGTACCTGATGTCCTGAAACAATCGGGTTTTGAAATTCATTTCCATGGTGTTTCTGTAAAACCAGGAAAAAGAACGCTTTTCGCAACTGATAAAAATAAATGGTTTATTGGCGTTCCGGGAAATCCTGTTTCAGCTTTTGTACAGTTTGAAACACTCATCAAACCGTTACTGATGAAAATTATAGGGAATTCTGCTGTACAGCCTGTTTTGAAGCTTCCGCTTGAAACAGATTTCAAAAGAAAAAATGCAGGTCGAAAAGCTTACGAACCGATTGTTCTCACGCCGGAAGGATTGGTCAGAAAAATAGAATATCACGGCTCGGCTCACATCAATTCTTTGTCTTATGCAGACGGATTGATGGAAATTGAATTGGGAATCAAAGAAATTAAAAAAGGAACATCAGTCCATGTACGACCGATTTAACAGAAAAATTGATTATTTGCGCATTTCCGTTACGGATCGCTGCAATTTGAGGTGTGTTTACTGCATGCCTGAGGAGGGCGTGGAATTGATGCCGAGGGAAGAAATCCTTTCTTACGATGAAATCGTGGACGTTGTGAAAGAAGGTGTAAGCAGGGGAATTACGAAGATTAGATTAACGGGTGGCGAGCCATTGGTGAGAAAAGATATTGTTGAATTGGTACAAAGAATAACAGATGTAAAAGGAGTCAAAGATTTATCGATGACTACCAATGGAATTTTGTTGTCAAAATTTGCTGGAAAATTGAAAGCAGCCGGATTACATCGGGTTAATATTAGCCTGGATACGCTTTCTCCAAATCGATATGCTGAAATAACCCGTGGAGGAAATATCGAGCAAGTGTTTGAAGGAATCGATGCTGCCAAGAAAGCAGGCCTCTCTCCCATCAAAATCAACTGTGTTGTTTTTAAGAGCAGTGATGAAAAAGAGGCACAGGAAGTTGCTCATTATTGTAAAAAAAATGGACTACAGATACGTTTTATTCACCAGATGAATCTGGAAACCGGTGAATTTTCCAAAGTGGAAGGTGGTGACGGTGGTGATTGCAAGAACTGTAATCGTTTAAGACTCACTGCTAACGGGGACATTAAACCTTGCTTGTTTAGTGAACTGGCTTTCCCGGTTAAGGAATACGGTGTCGATGATGCTTTTTTAAAAGCACTTGCCAAAAAGCCCAAAGCAGGAACGCGAAACCGTTCCGGAAAATTTTATGGAATCGGTGGATAATATATAAAGCCATTAAAATTAAAAAATCATGGAACTGACACACATTGACAAGGATGGCAAAGCCAATATGGTGGATGTTGGTAACAAACCTGTTCAGTTGCGTACTGCATTAGCGGAAGGTTTTATTAGGCTGCAGCCTGAAACGGTTCAGCTGATTAAAGAGAATCAAATTAAAAAGGGTGACGTTCTGACAATTTGTGAAATTGCAGGTATTCAGGCGGCCAAGAAAACCAGTGAATTAGTCCCACTTTGTCATCCGCTTTCGCTTACCAAAGTAGCGGTAAAAGCCACACTCAAGGACTATGGAGTTCATGTAGAATGCATGGCCCGATGCGAAGGGAAAACCGGAGTTGAAATGGAAGCACTTACGGGTGTACAAGTTGCACTGCTTACAGTTTATGATATGTGTAAAGCCGTGGATAAAAAAATGGTGATGGAACAAATTCATTTAATTGAAAAAACAAAAATATAATCTCCTATATGAAAACTTTTGAAGTTACTTCTGTAAATATTTCTGAAAAGAAAGGCACCATAAAAGTGCCTGTGGAGAAGGTAGATTTGACAGAAATTGGTATTCCGGGCGACGCACATTCCGGGAGTTGGCACCGTCAGGTTAGCATGCTGGGAGAAGAAAGCATCCGGAAGTTTTCCAAAGAGGCTAACCGGGACATAAAATTTGGTGAGTTCGCAGAAAACATTTCCACACGTGGCATGGAACTTTACAAAACAGCTCCATTAGACAAATTCGTTTGTGGAGATATTGAACTGATGGTGACTCAGATAGGTAAGAAATGTCACGGTGATAATTGCTCTATTTTCCGTGAAGTCGGGAATTGCGTAATGCCGAAAGAAGGTATTTTTGTAAAAGTTCTGAAAGGAGGCTCGTTAACTTCCGGGATGCATTTTGAATATAATCCCAGGGTTTTGAAAATCCATGTTATCACATTAAGTGATCGTGCCAGCCAGGGCGTTTATGATGATTTAAGCGGTCCCGCTATTAAAAAGAAAGCAGACGCTTTTTTGCTTTCAAAAAATCGCCATTTTGAGTTTCAAACGGAAATTATTCCGGATGATGCCAACAAACTGGAGCAAACAGTAAAGAAGGCAGTTGCGCAGCAAGCAGATATTATTATTACTACCGGAGGAACTGGAATCGGCGAAAGAGATATTACACCAGACGTTATCAAACCCCTGTTCGATAAGGAGATTACCGGAATTATGGAACTTATTCGTGTGAAATACGGTATAAAAAAACCCAATGCACTTATCAGTCGTGCTGTTGCAGGAACTATCGGTAAGACACTGGTTTATACGCTTCCAGGTAGCGTAAAAGCTGTAAATGAATACCTGGATGAAATTTTACCTACACTGGAACATTCACTTTACATGATGCACGGTCTGGATTTGCATGGCTGATGTTTATGAACTTTCTGATTTTCTTTGATGGGATACATCGTGCCTTTCAGTTTAATTCTCTAAATTTGGCATCCATAAACTAATTACAAATTTTGGCAAAGTTTTCCCATACAATTTTGAAAATAAGCATGGTTATGCTGTTTTTGTGGATTTCTTATCCTGTTTTAGGTCAGGTAGATACTGCAAAAATAGATACTGTTAAAACAGATTCTACAAAAGTAGTACCGG
Source organism: uncultured Lentimicrobiaceae bacterium (assembly GCA_964529695.1). Taxonomy (GTDB): domain Bacteria; phylum Bacteroidota; class Bacteroidia; order Bacteroidales; family F082; genus Sulfidibacterium. The sequence continues at coordinate 18,059 of CAZGZO010000018.1, read as the reverse complement.
ACAGTCTTGCAGTTTATTATTTTGTTGGAAATGTGGACAGCTTAAAAATCCATCATCTTCATTTTATTGATACTACATTGACCTATTTTCACCAATACAATCCTGACGAGAAGGGAAACCAGATGTACGGAACTTTGAATAATATCGGTCTTCCAAGCTATAACCGTGTTTTTTCACCTGATTTGACTCCAGGATATATTTTTATGCCCAATTCCTTAGATCATGTATTGTATTCAAATAGTGAAGTTCGGTATTATCTGCCTGAACAACCTTATACTGATTTGCATTATGTGATGGGACCACAAAAGCAACAAGATCTTGGTGCCAGCTTTAACCGAAAAATAACAAGAAATTTTACGTTGGGGATGCGGCTGTGGATCATTAACTCCCCTGGCATCTATGACAGAAGTTTTACCAAAGACAATAATTTTTATCTCACTGCACAGTATTATACAACAAATAAACGCTACGGAATAATTGCCAACTATTTATACAACCAGGATAAATTTCAGGAAAGCGGTGGGTTCTTGCATGATAGTATTTTTGAGCTTCATCAGGAAACAGATCCTACTGTTATTCCGGTACAACTTTCCGGGGCTCAAAATCAAATTAAAACTAATGGCTTTTATGTTGAGCAATATTTCAATTTATCACCACCCGATTCTACCAGTAAGAAAAAGACCAGAAGGATGTTTGATGCAGGTAGTATTTCCTATGCTTTTCAGTATCAAAAGAATTACCTGAGTTACACTGATAAATTAGTTGATAGTTTGTTTTATGATGCTTTTCCCGCTGTTTACAATTTCACTACGGGTACCTATGATTCTATTTATCAGGTACATTACAGGAATACATTTAAATGGTCGAGTGTGGGGTATAATGAAAGTAAATTAAGCCAGGTATTTCATCTTTCTTTCGGGGTCCATCTTGACTATATTGAACAAAAGCTTCTGACCTTGTCGTCGTTTAAAACTTTACCTTCGGTAATTTATATGGACTCCACAAAGCTAAAACCGGACTATAGACCGGTTCTTCATAGCTACAATGAAACTACAACTTTTGGGAACCTTTCGCTGTGGCTTTTCAAACGCAGTTATCTGGACGCACATGGCCAGATAACTTTTGGAGGTTATAACAATGGTGATTTTGAGCTTACCGGCGGTCTTATGCAATACTTGGGATCCGAAAAGAAAAATATTGGTAAACTTCGGCTTAATATAAAGATTATCAATAGGATGCCAGCCTGGTTTTTTACTTATTATCGTTCCAATCGGTTTAACTGGAATCAAAACCTTAAAAAGGAACGATTCCTCATTTTAGGTGGTGAATATTTATATAAAAGTATCGTTTTGGGGGCGAAAATGCAGACATTAAATAACTACACTTATTTTGATGATTCAGTGTCACCTGTTCAGAATAAGCAAACCGGCACCGTGCTACAGATTTATGGTCATGGTACTATCCCCATGAGAAGTTTTGGTATTAATTTCAGAGGTGTTTATCAAACGACATCAATGAAAAATAGTATTCATCTTCCTGTTTTCACAGGAATGCTTGATCTCTACTTTAAAAATTGGATTTTTCATAAAAATGGGAAACTTCAAACGGGAGTTCAGCTTTCCTATTTTACAAGATATTACGCTGATGCTTATATGCCGGAACTCAGAACCTTCTATATTCAGCACAGTACCTCGATTGGAGATTACCTGATGATATCGGCGTATGCTACTTTAAAAGTCAGAACTTTTCGGATGTTTGTTAAAGCTACCAATCTCAGAGGGTATTCAGGCATTTACAATTATTTTAGCACACCACATTATCCAGATATTGCCCCGGGAGTATTTTTCGGTGTAACCTGGAGATTTCATAACTAAATTTTTTTAAAGAGGCATTTTTTAGATTAGAAAATCTGAGAAAGTTTATTACTGTAATTGCGTTTCAATTTATTGAAATTTATCCAGTTACAAAGTATTAAAAAGCAACAAATTATAATGACTCTAATTTAAGATGGGGCTTTCTTTCGACCTATAAATTTCGTATCTTTAGACTGTAAACCTAAAAAATAAACCGCTATGAAAAAACAGATTTCACTGGCTGTGAAATGCCCTTATTGTATGAAATCACTTCTTGATGAAGATGTTCTTATTCAGGGCCATCCAAGTATTAAATTAAACATTCAGTCGGAGTTTGAACGAGGAACCATCCATCTTTGTGCCGTTTATGAATGTTTCGAAAACATTTCAGATGTCGAATTAAAAAAGGGTGAAATAGTAGAGTTTTCTTGCCCACATTGCAACAAGGAACTCCTTGTAAAAGAGGAATGTAAATTATGTGATGCTCCCATGGTTTCCTTGATGCTGCATACCGGAGGCCGTGTTAGTTTGTGTTCAAGAAACGGATGCCCGAACCATTTCATTGCTTTTGAAGATCTGTCTTTAGAATTACAGAAGTTTTACGAACAATATGGCGATTAGCATATCCGGGGCAATTGTTGCCCGGAAAGCATCTCGATAATTCTTTTCCCTCCTACTATGGTATTTAGCCAGGCTTTTCCTTTATGTGAATTGTCTATTTCTCCTACTATCGAAGCTTCTCGTCCCAATGGGTGTTCGCGCATCAGAGCTAAGGCTTTCTCTGCATCCTTTGAAGCGACTACCATCATGACTTTGCCCTCGTTAGCAACGTACAAAGGGTCGAAACCTAGCAATTCACACATGCCACGCACGCCTTCCCCGATTACTAGTTTTTCTTCATTTATCTGAAGTCCAATTTCCTTCCCTCGGATTAGTTCAGCAGCTACAGTCCCAAAACCGCCGCGCGTTGCATCGCGCATAAACTTAACCTGGATATTTGCATCCAGTACTTTTCTAATCAGCTCATGTAGGCAAGCACAATCTGATTCAATAGAAGCTGTGATATTCAAATCATTACGTGCTGCCATAATGGCCATCCCATGTGCGCCTATTTCACCGTTTAAGATGATTTTATCTCCCGGTTCGATAGATTCTCCAGAACCAATTGAAACATACTTTTTGTCCAGAATTCCAATTCCACTCGTATTGATAAAAACTTTATCGCATTTCCCTTTATCTACAACCTTTGTATCCCCAGTGACAATCATAACGCCTGCCTTTGAAGCCTCCTCAGCCATCGTCTTCACGATGACTTCTAGCTCATCCATTGAAAACCCTTCTTCTATGACAAATCCGGCACTCAAATATTTGGGTATAGCACCGGAAACAGCCAAGTCATTAACAGTACCAGCTATGGCTAGTTTACCAATATTCCCTCCAGGAAAAAAGATGGGATCCACTACAAAGGAATCTGTTGTAAAGGCCATATGTTGATTGGGCAATTCTAACACTGCCGAGTCTGATTGCTGCCTTAAAATCTCATTATCAAAATAATTTGCGAACAAGCCGTCGATTAAATCGTGGCTCATTCTACCTCCACTTCCGTGGCCCAAAAGAATTCTTTCTTTACTCATCAATATCTTTATTAATATCTGTTTTTTTCCATTGTTATGAATTTCTCTAAATTGTTTTCCTGAACCTCAACGGTTATTCCAGCAAAAATGAATTCATATTAAAGAAATTTTTCTACCAGAGCATAAAATTCCTTTTTCTGAAATGGTTTACTGATAAAATCATCACATCCTGCATTTTTTGCCCTTATCCGATCTTCGGGTGTAGCATACGCTGTTTGCGCAATTACCGGTATATCAGGATTCACTTTTTTTATTTCTCTTGTGACATCATGCCCGTTTATAATCGGGACTTTTATATCCATCAAAATTAAATCAATTTTAGGGGTTTTATGAAATAAATCCATTGCTTGTTTTCCGTCGGTAGCGTGGAGTATTTTGAGTTTAGAATCCATGTGTTTTAAGAGAAATTCTATGTATTGATAGTTAATCTCTTCATCTTCAACAACCAGAATGGTTTTGGTATTCTTGTCGGCTTCCTTTGTTGCCTCATCAGGAGAAGTAATCGCTTTGACCCTTTCAGGATAAACAGGGTTAAATGGGACACTTATAAAGAACGTGGCACCTTTTCCCTTTTCAGATTCGACACGAATAGTTCCACCCAGCAACTCAGCATTTGCTTTGGCAATAGATAATCCAAGTCCCAATCCCCCTACTTTCCGTGACATTTCTTTTTCCTCCTGGGAAAATCTTTCAAAAATCACTTCCTGGCTCGAGGGATTGATACCCACACCGGTGTCCTTAATGTAAAATTCAAGTTGCTTACCTTTTACATTGTATCCCATTTTTATAAAACCTTCATGGGTGAATTTTAAAGCATTTTCAGCAAGATTATTTATGATTTTGTGGAGTTTCGAATCATCAATGGTAATTTCTGCGGCTTCATCATCCAGCGGTTTGTCAAGATATAATGATAGCTTTTTGTCCTTAGCCTTCATGTCAAAAACAGCAAAACTTTCCTGAAGTAAATCGTTTATGTTTACTTTCCTTGGACGCAATTTAACCTGGTGGGTTTCAAGTTTGGAGATTTCCAGGATGTCGTCTATAATTCTAAGTAGCTGGGTGGCACTATTAATGACTATTTTAAGGTAATTTTTACTTGAGGCCCTGCTTATTTTTTCTTCTTCCAGCAAACTTGCAAACCCAATAATTCCATTCATCGGAGTTCGGATTTCATGCGATAAGTTAGCCAAAAATTCGGATTTCAGATGATCGCTTTCTTCAGCCTTTTCTTTTGCCAGAATCAAGTCCTCTTCTGTTTTTTTGCGGTCACTGATGTCTTCAATAACCGTATAGATTTTTTCAATTTTCCCAGCATCATTCCGCAATGGCACTATTTGACTGGTAAGCCATTTTGTTACGCCCCATTTTGAGGTATAATGCATTTCGGATCTCACTATTTCGCCTGTCTGACAGGATTCTAAAAACTTTTTACTATAGCCATTCTCTTTAAGAAGTGGAAATTTTAAGATATTGATTTCTTTAGTCGCATCTATGGATGGGGAACCTAAAATATTAAGAAGTTCATTGTTAACCTCAAGGATTGTCCCATCAGGTTTAGCCGTAAAAATACCCAGAGGAGCATTCTCAAACAATACCCTGTAATTCTTTTCCCGATCAATCAAAGAACTTTCCATCTCTTTTTGCCGGGAAATATCGCGGGCGTAAACTAAAATACTTTTCCTTGAGCCATCTTCATTAAACAGAGGAACTTTAATAATATCAAAAGTGATTGAAGTTCCGTCAACCTGAGGAATTATTTCATTTGTTCTTGTTAATACCCCTGCTCTCCATGTTTCGTTATCGGATTTGGCGCACTCCAGAAATACGTCTCTATATTCTATGTTTTCATTCGCAAGTTCCAAATCAGATAATCCGATACAATGTTCTTCATCTATATGAAAAAAATCTAATGCTGAATTATTAGCAGTAATCCATCTTCCCTGTCCGTCTTTAAATTGAATGATATCCGGTGTCGCATTGATTAATGTCTTTAAATCCTCTTCACTTTTTCGTAATAGTTCTTCAGTTTTCTTTATTTCTTCAATGTTTTTTGAGACGACCAAGAAATAATCCCGGTTGTTTAATTGCATCATCGAAGCAGAGACAAGAATTGGAATAGCCCTTCCAGATTTGGTTCTAATAAAAACCTCTTCATTTTTTACAACTCCCAATTTTTTTACTTTGTCGACACCATATTCCGCTTTCTCAGGTTTCACCAAAACTTGTTGTACTGTCAAACCGCCTTTTAAAACAGCCTCCTTTTTATAACCGGTTATCTTCAGAAAACCATCATTGAATTCCATGAAATTGCCCGTTTTCTTATCTACGATGCAAATGGCATCCGGTGATGTTTCAAAAGCTTTTCTATATTTTTCTTCGTTTTCTTTTAACCGGTCTGACAATTCCTTTCTTTCAATGGCATTGGCAAGTTGTGTTGAAATATGAATAAGTAATTGTAAGTCATTTTTTTGTAGCGCATTAGGGTCTTCGTAATTTTGTATTGCCATTACTCCAATCACTCCGTTTTCGGTTTTAAGAGGTACACCAATCCAAATCGGTGCAGGATGGCCAACCAGTTCAGCTTCATTTTTTTTAACCAGTTGTTCCTGTATTTTCAGATTGGCATAAAGCGGTTTACCCGTACGCCAAACATATGCGGTTAAGCCTCGTCCTCTTTCTGCAACTGTAAATTTCTTGGGCTCATCGTGTTCGTCTTTAAAATATAGGAATTCAAAAGTGTCGATTTCTTCTCGATAAAGTGCAACATAAAAATTACTTACATTCATCAACTTACCAATGGCTGTATGGACCTTTCCAAGAGATTTATGCAGATCATTACTGAAAAGAGTTGCTTCAGCAATTTCAAAAATAACAGACTGAACCTTCTCCATTTTCCGTTTCTCATTTTCAATCTTTTTGTTTTCCAGCACATGGTCAATAACTCTGCCTATTTTTTTTATTTCCTCTTTCAGGACATAATCGTTAGCTCCAGCTTTCATGCATTCCACTGCTGTGTTCTCATCCATTGAACTGGTACAAATAATTAACGGTAAGGTAGGCTCTTCATGGTTCCTAATCTCAAGAGCTTTCAATCCATTGAATTTAGGTAGGAAATAATCGGAAATGATCAGGTCATAACCTTGGTGAATCTCAGCTAAAAGTTCTTTTTCAGAAACAATTGTTTTAAGTTCATACTCTGAGAAATGCTCGTTTAACCTCTCTTTCAGTAGGATTACGTCCGTAGGGCTGTCTTCAATCAATAATAATTTTAAAGGCTTATTCATGGTTAGGGTTTAATTATTTGTCAAACAGAAACTTGACTTGGTAAAGAAGGGGCACCCCTAACAGCTTTCCCGTTTGATTCAGAACTAGCTCCTTTGCTTTAAAGACGAATCTATGAAATGTTTTTCTAGCCACGGGTACCTCATTTTCAAAGTCTTTCAAAGTTAAAAATAATTCCGTACTTGAGATTGCAAAAAACCTTATTTAGAAAAGTGCTTTTTAATTCCTGATAACATGAAGGATGCCTTTTGTTTGCAGGAAAAGCAAAGATTAAGTTTAAAAGATTAATCCCTGTTGTAAAGGTAATATGCCTGGCAGGCACCTTCACTGGAAACCATGCAGGATCCCACAGGATTTAAAGGCGTGCAGGTTTTGCCAAATAAAGCACAGTTTTTAGGCTTTTTTAGACCTTTTAAAACCAAACCGCAAATGCAACCTTTGGGTTCGATTAATGGTTCTACTTCAACCTCTCCAACCGCTTTCTCTGCATCATGAATTTCATATTCTTTACGAATTTTAAGCCCGCTGTCTTTAAGAATTCCTAGTCCCCGCCACCAGTCATCACCTGGTTCAAACACCTCGTCGAGCATTTGCTGAGCTTTAACATTTCCTTCTGGTTTGACAGCTCTTGTGTATTGAATTTCAACTTTCGGGTCTTTGTTTTCAATTTGTTTTACAAGCATCAAAATAGTTTGCATCAAATCGACAGGTTCAAAACCACTGATTACCACACCTAGTTTATACTTTTTGGGAATATCTTCATAAATACCTTTTCCAGTGATGGTGCTGACATGCCCGGGACCAATGTAACCATTAATTTTAACGCCTTCATCGATCAGGGCAGCCATAGCCGGTGGCATCACCTTATGGGCGCTAAAAACAGAAAAATTGAACAAGCCGGCAACTTTAGCTTGCAGAATACCTGCAGCTGAACTCGGCGCTGTGGTTTCAAATCCAATACCCAAAAAAACAACTTTTTTTCTTCTGTTTTTCCGTGCAATCATTAGCGCGTCAATAATGGAGTAAACGACCTGAATATTAGCCCCGTTTCCGCGTTCCTTTTCCAGTGTTGAAGTGGAGCCGGGAACTCTAATCAAATCACCGTATGTGGTGATGATGACATCATCACGTCGGCTGTATGCAATGGCCTTGTCAATATAACTTCTGCTGGTAACGCACACCGGGCATCCTGGTCCCGAAATAAGTTCCACATTTTCAGGAAGTAGTGCCGGGATGCCAAATTTCTGAATGGACATCGTATGACCACCGCAGACCTCCATAAATTTTACCGGAGTTCTGGATATTGAAGCAATTTCTTTTGCAATACCCTGAACAATGTCTTTATCCCTATACTCATCTATATATTTCATATTGAAAAACTTATGTGTTTGAAATGAAAAGCAGAACTTTTCATCAATAAATCCTCCCAATATCACGGGCATTTTGGTTAGACAATAGTCTTCAAAGCTATGAATATTCTTTGAATGCTAAATAAGATGCGTGTTATTTTCCTTTTCTTCTGCATCCATTTTTTCATTTAGCTTTTTAAACTCATCAAAAGCCTGCAATGAGGCTTCGGCTTCTTCTTTGTCAATCTTTTGAATGGCAAATCCTGTATGAATTAAAACATAATCTCCCGGATTAATCTCCTCACCGGACAACAGTTGCAGGCTTGCATTGTAGGACGATTCTCCCACAGTGCAAATAGCCATTTCACCATCTATCTTCTCTATTTTTGCAGGAATACTCAGGCACATTTTTATTTATATTAAAATTTATAAAATAATATATATCTAACTCTATTTCAGCATTTTTTAACATTACTTCTTCGCTTTGCTGCAACGGCCAGTTGTCCCATTGCGATACCTCCATCGTTGGAGGGAACAAGAGTATGGGAGTATACCTTATAGCCACCTTTCTGCAGTTCTTTTTCTGCGCTTTCCAGTAATATTTTATTTTGGAAAGTACCCCCGGAGAGCACTACTTTTTTCAAACCTGTTTTACTATTAATTTCGGAAACAACTTTTATAACAACCCTGATAATCGTGTTATGAAATTTTGCGGAAATCAGTCCGATTTCTTTCTTTTCAAAAAGGTCTTTTAATATAACCTGGAAAGTTGGTTTAAACGAGATAATCTCATTCTCAAATGTAAACGGGTAGGAATCTTTACAATTCTCAAAAGCCGCAGACTCCAGTCTCATAGGTGGTTCAGCATGGTAGGAAGCAATAGGACAAATACCTGTCAATGCTGAAACAGCATCAAATAAACGACCTGCGCTGCTGGTCTCGGGGCAGTTCACATTTTGCTTTAGCATGAAAAGAACTGCTTCAAAAGATTTATCATCAACTTCAGGAAATAATGATTTGAAATTTTTCCATAAATAATTCTCTCCAAAGTAACGAAAAAGATAGGCCGATGCCATGCGCCAGGTTTCTTTGGTTACCAAATCGCCGCCCGGCATAGGCATATATTCAAAGTGTGCAGCACGTTCAAAATCAGCAAAATCACAAACCAGAAACTCGCCTCCCCAGATTTTTCCATCTGTTCCTAAACCGGTGCCGTCAAAGCTTATCCCGATTATTTTTTCATCCAGATGATGTTCTGCCATGCATGAGGCAATGTGAGCATGATGATGCTGAACTTTTACCAGTGGAAGCCCTGTTTCTTCTGCATAACGAGAAGAAAGATAATCAGGATGAAAATCGGCAACAGCCATTTCAGCTTTGAAACGGAATAAATTACTGAAACGGCTTACGGATTCGGTATAAAACTCAAATGTTTCCAGATTTTTTAAATCACCAATATGCTGGCTCAATATTGCTTGTTTCCCCTTTCCTATTGCAAAACAATTGACCAGTTCTGCACCTGCAGCGAAAATTCCTTCTGTGTTCAGGTTTAATACAACAGGTGAAGGAACGAAAGAACGTGATCTGCGGATAACTCTTTCTTTTTCATGGATAACCATGCAAACAGAATCGTCTGTCCTGTTATGAATTTCTCTGTTGTAAGTGATGATTGCATCTGTGATAGGCGCAAAATCCTTCAATGCTTTTTCATTGTCAATGAGAATCGGTTCATCAGACAAATTGCCACTAGTCATTACCAGTGCCGGAACTTTAAGATGTTCAAAGAGCAGGTAATGAAAGGGCATGTAGGGCAGCATGGCTCCTACTGTATTGAGGCCAATGCTTATTGACGGCGCTAATTCTTTTCTTGTTTTCAAAAGCATAATCGGACGTCGCCAGCTAGTCAACATCTTTTCTTCTCCGGTATCCAAAAAGAGATACTCTTTAAGCCTTTCTTTATTGCCAAACATTACAGCAAAAGGCTTGCCTTCACGGTTTTTCCTTAACCGCAGTGATTTCACCGCTTGTTCATTTAGTGCATCACAAGCCAGATGAAACCCACCCAGGCCTTTGATAGCGACAATTTTTCCCTTTGTAATTAGCCCAGATGTTAGTTCCAATATTTGTAGAAGGTCTGTAATTTCTTTTCCATCAACATGTAACGTATAATTGGGTCCGCAAGTATTACAAGCTACTGGTTGTGCATGAAAACGCCGGTCAAGCACATCTGTGTATTCATTTTCGCATTGCGGGCACATCCTGAATGGTTCCATGGTCGTCTTTGGCCTGTCATAAGGCAAATCCCGAATGATTGTAAAACGTGGTCCGCAATTCGTACAGTTTATAAAAGGGTAATTAATCCTATGAGGCTGTTCTTTCATATCTTTGAGACAAGCATCGCACACAGCAATATCCGGGCTTACTTCCGTAATCTCGTCTGAATAAGAACGACTTTTGATGATTTGAAAGTCTTTAAACCCGTTTAGCTTCTTTTTTGTAACAAAAATGTCTGAAATACTTGCTGCCATTGGCGCCTCTGAACGTATGGAATTATAGAAGTTTTTAATTATATCTTCCTCACCTTCAGCAACTATTAGAACACCTTCGTTGTTATTTTCGACCGTCCCTACGATTTTTTTTGCAACAGCAAGCTTGTAAATGAAAGGCCTGAAGCCTACTCCCTGGACTAATCCACAAACTCTGATTTCATAAGATGCTTTTGACATGAAAGTTACCGTTTCAATTTAAACCCCTTCTAAATTTCTCAATTGTTAATCAATTAACAAAAAAATATTTTATTTTTGTTGTGAAAAAATTAACAGTGCAAAAGTAGAATAAAATTTTAAATAACAAACTAATGCCCGAAAATAATCAAATATTAGAAATCCTGGAAAAGTTTAACAATGACAGGAGCCGTTTGATGGACATTCTGCTTGATATTCATGATAAGCAAAATGTTGTAGAAGAAGAAGATATAAAGCTGCTTTCGAAGAAGCTTGGAATTTCCGGGGCTGAAATTAAGGAAACAGTCTCCTTTTATCATTTCTTTTCAGATACCGAAAAAGGTAAATACAACATTTACCTCAACAACAGTATTACAGCCAATATGAAAGGACGTGAAGAAGTTAAAATTGCCTTTGAAGAAGCCTGTGCAACACAAATTGGAAATGTATCTGAAGACAAACAATTCGGACTTTTCATGACGTCATGCATTGGTATGAATGATCAGGAGCCTGCTGCCATTATCAACGACAGGGTTTTTACGCAGCTTACCCCCTATCGTGTCAGGCAGCTGGTTAAGGGCATGCATGAAGGAAAAGCCGTCGATGATTTAATGTATGAGAATTTCGGCGATGGCAATAATGCCGATCCTGATGTAAAGGCCATGGTTTTCAATAATATCAGGAGAAAATCCATTATTTTGAAAAATGATTATGAGCCTTACACTCTTCTGAAAACAAAAATCAAAGATTATTCTCCGGAGCAGGTTATTAAAATTGTTGAGGATTCTAATCTTCGCGGGAGAGGTGGTGCCGGTTTTCCAACGGGTTTGAAATGGAGGTTTGGTTCCAGAACTCAAGGCAAGCATCGTGTAATCATTTGTAATGCTGATGAAGGCGAGCCCGGGACTTTCAAAGACCGTGTTTTACTGACGCAATATCCTGAGATGGTTTTTGAAGGAATGGTTATTTCTGCTTTTGCGACAGGAGCAGATATTGGTTTATTATATTTGAGGTATGAGTACAAATACCTTTTGAAATTCCTTAACAGGAAGCTGAAAGAAATGCAGGAACAAAACCTGCTTGGCAAAAATATTGCCGGAATAAAAGATTTTAACTTCTCCATCCGCATCCAGTTAGGCGCCGGAGCTTACGTCTGTGGTGAAGAATCCGCATTAATCGAATCCCTGGAAGGAAAACGTGGTGAGCCACGCGACAAGCCACCTTTCCCCGTAGAAAAAGGTTATCTCGGGTATCCAACCATAATAAATAATGTGGAAACACTGGCTACAGCTGTTAAGATTCTCCATAACGGCGCCAACTGGTATGCAAATTTTGGGACAAAAGATTCTTTGGGAACAAAATTGTTGAGTATATCAGGCGACTGTAAGCTTCCCGGTATTTATGAAGTTGAATGGGGAATCAGTATAAAAGAAGTATTAGAAATGTGTGGTGCTGAGGATGTTCAGGCTATCCAGGTGGGTGGACCTTCGGGGATGCTCATTGGCATGAAAGATTTTGACAACCTCGACAAAACTACGCTGATGAGATGGTATAAACCTTCGGGAATGATGGTCGCTGAGCGGTTTTTCGACCGACGGCTTAGTTACTCCGACCTTCCTACCGGAGGTTCCATCATCATCTTCAATAACCAGCGTGATTTGTTGGGAGACGTTGTTTTAAATTTCATGGAATTCTTTATTGAAGAATCCTGCGGAAGCTGCTCTACATGTCGCAATCTTCCTTTCCTGATGAAAGCAAAGCTAGAAAAGATTCTAGCGGGAAATGGCGTAAGAAAAGATATAGATGATCTGCTGAGTTGGGGGAAAACCCTGAAAGCCAGTCGTTGCGGCCTTGGCCAGACTGCAGGCAACCCGATTCTTTCCAGTATATTTAATTTTAGGCACTTGTATGAAAGACACGTTCAAAGTCTGAAGGAATTTGACAATGGCTTCGATTTGGAAAAATCGGTTCAGCCTTACACGGAATTTGTTCACAGGAAACCCATATTTCACCATTTTTAATCTTGTAAAGCATCAAAAATGAGTAATCAAATTAAAATAGTTATCGATGGCCAGGAAATCACTACGGAAAAAGGAAAGACCATCGTAGAAGTTGCCCGGGAAAATGGAATTTTTATCCCTACCCTCTGCTTTTTTGAAGGTGCGGAAAGGAAAGCAAACTGTAGAATCTGCACTATTAAAATAAACAATCGCATGATGACATCCTGCACCACGCCAGTTGTGGACGGAATGGAAATTGAAAATGACACATCTGAACTCAACGACATCAGGAAAAGCATCATCGAGCTATTGTTTGTAAGCGGAAACCATTTTTGCCCGGCTTGTGAAAAAAGTGGAAACTGTGAACTTCAAGCATTAGCCTACCGCTATCAAATGCTGGTTCCAAGATTTCCTTATTGGTTTCCCAAGAAGGAAGTAGATGCCAGCAACAAGAAGATCATTAAAGAACAAAACCGCTGTATTGCCTGTAAAAGGTGTATCAAGACCATTTTTGATGAAAAAGGAAGACGGTACTTTGCTTTCAAAAACAGAGGACAAAAGCTGGAAGTTGTACTCGATCCTGAAATGGGAAAACAGATGTCCGATGAAATTGCCAAAAAAGCCATGGAAAACTGCCCGGTAGGTTCTATTCTTTACCGGGAAAAAGGCTTTAATGTGCCGATTGAAAAACGGAAATACGAAAAAGAGCCCATTGGTAGCAAAATAGAAGGATAACTTTTAAAAAAGAACCATGAATAAAAAGATTATAGCAACGACTTCACTGGCAGGATGTTTTGGATGCCATATGTCTATTCTGGATATTGATGAACGCATTTTGGACCTCATTGAACTGGTTGAATTTGACAAATCACCTGTAGATGATATCAAAAAATTCACCCAACCCATTGACATTGGAATTATTGAAGGTGGCTGTTGCAACAGTGAAAACATCGAGACACTGAAATATTTTCGTGAAAACTGCAACATTCTTGTTTCTTTAGGAGAATGTGCTATCATGGGGGGATTACCTGCCCTACGCAATGGAATTCCCATTGAAGAATGCTTACGCGAAGCTTATCTGGATGGTCCGACGGTTCAGGAAAATTCAGAACACATTATTCCGGGCCATGAAGAATTACCTATGATTCTTAACAAAGTTTATCCTTGCCACGAAATCGTAAAAATGGATTATTTCCTTCCGGGATGCCCGCCACGTGCCGATTTAATCTGGAACGCATTGTATGCACTGATTACCGGAAACGAAATGGAATTGCCTTACGAAGTCATAAAATTTGATTAAAAACAGAAAGATGTCAAAGAAAATTACCATAGAACCTGTTACCCGCGTTGAGGGACATGGAAAAGTCACCATTTTCATGGATGAACAAAACAATGTAACACAGTCGCGATTGCATATCGTTGAATTCAGGGGGTTTGAGCGTTTCGTACAGGGAAGACCTTATTGGGAAGCTCCGGTGTTGGTGCAACGGCTTTGCGGTATTTGTCCGGTGAGTCATCACCTGGCAGCAGCCAAAGCATTGGATGTGATTGTTGGAGCAGGAAACGGTGACGGTTTGACCCCTACAGGAGAAAAGATGCGTCGGTTAATGCATTACGGACAGTTTTTCCAATCACATGTACTTCACTTTTTCCATCTGAGTTCACCAGATTTCCTTTTTGGAATTGATGGGGATCCACTACAACGAAATATTATCGGTGTTGCGAAAGCGAACAAAGACCTTGCTGTACAGGGTGTTATGATGCGTAAATTTGGGCAGGAAATCATCCGCTTGACAGCAGGAAAGAAAATACATGGAACAGGGGCCATACCAGGAGGAATCAACAAAAATCTGAGCATTGCTGAACGAGATGAACTGCTCCACGGTACTGACCCGTTGAATGCTGATAAAATGGTGGAATGGTCACAGGCAGCACTGGAATTTTTTAAAAATTATCATAAGGCCAACCGTCCGCAGGTAGATGGTTTTGCTGCTTTCCCTTCGAATCACTTAAGTTTGGTTAGAAAGGACGGCGCGCTTGATATTTATCATGGCGTTTTGCGTGCTGTCGATTCAGAAGGGAACAGAATTCTTGACGATGTTGATTATCATGATTATGATAAATACATTGAAGAGGAAGTCCGTTCGTGGAGTTATATGAAGTTCCCATATCTGAAACATTTGGGAAAAGAAAAAGGTTGGTACCGCGTCGGACCGTTAGCAAGGCTGAATACCTGCGATTTTATTCCCACACCTCTGGCGCAGAAAGAATTTGAAGAATTTAAAGCTTACACCAACGGCAAACCCGACAATATGACGTTGCATTACCACTGGGCAAGACTGATTGAAATCTTGCATTCGGCAGAAGTGATTCGCGATCTACTTAACGACCCGGACTTGCAAGGTGATGATTTAGTTATTAAAGGTGAAAAACAACACGAGGGAGTTGGTGTTATCGAAGCACCTCGCGGAACGTTGTTTCATCATTATAAGATTGGTGATAACGACCTGCTCACTATGGCTAACCTCATTGTTTCCACAACAAACAACAACGAGCCGATGAATCAGGCTGTAAACCTCACGGCAAAGGAATTTATGGGAGGTCAGCAAAATATTACTGAACCGATGATGAATGCTGTAGAAGTGGCAATCAGAGCCTATGATCCGTGTTTGAGTTGTGCGACACATGCGTTGGGGCAAATGCCTTTGGAAATGACATGGGTTGGTCCCAATGAACAAATTTTGGATTACAAAGTAAAAGATTAAAGGTGTATAAACTACTGCTTTACGGATATGGAAACCCCGGACGTCAGGATGATGGTTTAGGCATTGCTCTGGCAGAAAAGATTGAAGGCTGGGCCCGGGAACGATTCCCCGGAAAAGTAGATGTTGATACCAATTATCAGCTCAATATTGAAGATGCTGAAAAGAT
The DNA here is from genome assembly GCA_964529695.1 of uncultured Lentimicrobiaceae bacterium. Lineage (GTDB taxonomy): Bacteria > Bacteroidota > Bacteroidia > Bacteroidales > F082 > Sulfidibacterium. Next base: position 2,287 of record CAZGZO010000018.1, on the reverse strand, counting down.
TTCTCATTATCAGATGGTCATTTTTGCAGATGCTTCACAGGAAAGTATAGAAAGCTTTTCATACACCCCGGTGAAACCTTCCAAAGCAACTATTGAATTTACCATGCATGCGATGTCGCCTTCTTATATCGTGCATCTGTGCAATGATTTATTCCGGAAAGATCCCGATTGTTTTCTGATGCATATTAAAGGCTACGAATGGGAAATGAAAGAAGGATTGAGCCAAGATGCCAATAGTAACCTGCAAACTTCAATGCAGTTTCTAAAACGCAAAATTGAAGCTGTTTTGTCAAACACAAAAAAAAATTAACCATGGATTTATCAACAAGTTATATGGGTTTGAAGCTGAAAAATCCGCTGATAATCGGAAGCTCCAGAATCACGGGTGAGCAGAAAACCATACAACAGTGCATTAGTTTTGGTGCCGGGGCTGTTGTTTTGAAATCTGTTTTTGAAGAACAGATTACACGCCGGGCAGAAACAGAATTAAAAAAGGGAAGAGAAAATGAAGCGTATTATTGGTTTCCTGAAGCCAGAGAAAACGTTCTGAACCTTTCCAAAGAAGCCGGCTTGGATTATTATCTTAAGTTTATTGATAATCTTAAGTCATCTTACGATGTTCCCGTTATTTCCAGTATTCACTGTGTAAGCCCTGATGGATGGCCCAAATTCGCAAAACAGATTGAATCTGCCGGAGCCGATGCTTTAGAGTTGAATATCTCCATTTTTCCTTTTAATAAATCGATGGCATCGGCTCAAATTGAAGATATTTATGTGGATATTATAAAAGCCGTCAAAAAGGAAGTTAAAATACCCGTATCAATAAAGTTGGGACCATTCTTTACCAATATCTGCAGCATTGTTGACCGGATTGTAGATGCCGGTGCCGACGGACTGGTTTTATTTAACCGGTATTTTCATCCTGATATTGATATTGATAATCTCCGCGTCATCGCTCATGAACCTTACTCTTCTCCGGACGAAATGAGCCTTCCTCTACGATGGATTGCCCTGTTGAAGGGACATAATTTGCAATGCGATATTGCTGCTTCAACCGGGGTGCATTATCACACCAGTGTTATCAAACAAATACTGGTTGGCGCCAATGCTGTTCAGCTTTGTAGTACGCTTTACCTGAACGGAATACCTCAGGTGGCCCAAATTTTACAGGGGTTGGAAAAATGGATGGAAGAACACAAATACGAATCGCTGGATGATTTTCGTGGAGAATCTCTGGGCCATCAAACGGTAGATACGGGCTTTGAAAGAATCCAGTACATGAAGATGGATTTCGAAGAAAACGGCCTGTAAACAACACGAAAAAGAAATTATTTTTACTTTTGACGGAAGCGCATAGCAACGCTTAAAAAAAATTGGAAAATGCATGAGCTTTCCATCGTAATGAGTATTGTTGAGATTGCCGAAAAAGAAGTAAAAAAGGCAAAGGCTGAAAGAGTGGATTCCATTGAGTTGGAAATTGGCACACTCTCAGGTGTGGAGATGGAAGCTTTTGATTTTGCCTGGGAAATATCTATAAAAGATACCGTGATGGAAAATGCAGAGCGAAAAATTCAACGAACCCGGGCCAAAGCAAAGTGTGCCGATTGCGGCCATGTTTTTTATTCAGAGACCTTGTACGACGATTGTCCCGAATGCGGTCAGCCATTTCATGAAATTCTAAGCGGTAGGGAATTACGAGTCAAGGCATTAACTGTTAGTTAACCTATAAAAATTAATACTATGTGTTCTACTTGTGGATGTGGAGAACCTGACGAAGTTCTCATTGCAAAACCTGGAAAAGTTGATATGCAGCATTTGGAAATGCACCAGCATGATCACGAACATCATCACCATCATCATGGACATGAGCACCACTACCATGATCATTCCCATGGAAAAACCGTTGTTGAAGTGGAACAGGATATTCTGGGGGCCAACAATAAACTTGCTGAACGAAACCGAGGCTATTTTGAAGCTAAAAACATATTTGTTTTGAATCTGGTCAGCTCTCCTGGCTCAGGAAAAACAACAATTTTAGAGCGCACGCTGGCTGATTTAAAAGGTGAAATGCCTATTTCCATCATCGAAGGTGATCAGCAGACCTTTAACGATGCCAACCGGATTCAGGCACTGGATATTCCTGTTGTCCAGGTAAATACCGGACAAGGCTGCCATCTGGACAGCGACATGGTTCACCGCGCCGTGAAAGAGCTGAGCCCAAAAGAAAATTCTTTAATGATGATAGAAAATGTGGGAAACCTCGTCTGCCCTGCCCTCTTCGATTTGG
>CAZGZO010000017.1:0-23784 GCA_964529695.1 uncultured Lentimicrobiaceae bacterium | reverse complement strand
CTGAAGGACCTGCATGCAACAACGCGTAAGTTGATTCTTTCAAGGATTTTCCGGAGTGTCGGGCAGGGAGCATTGATCGTGGATCTTACTTTGTATCTGGATGCTTTGGGATGGAAAGCTTTCCACATCGGCTGGGTATTGAGCGTTTCGGGTTTGTTTGGCGCGTTGCTGAGTCTGGCAATCGGGGTCACCAGCGACCGGCTTCGAAGAAAACCGTTTATCATTGTTTACGAGATTATAATCTTCTTTTGCAGCATTGCGGCATTTTTCAGCGCTCAGGTATTGATTCTTACCTTAATAATCATCATTGCCGGATTCGGGCGTGGTGGCAGTGGAGCCGCCGGACCGTTTTCTCCGGCAGAGCAGGCCTGGCTGGCAGAGCAGGTGAAGCCTTCGAAACGAGGACGTGTCTATAGTTTAAATGCGGCTTATGGATTTTTTGGTACCGGTTTGGGAGCTTTGCTGGCTATGATCCCTGCTTTTTTAAATGGATTTTTTTCGGAGAATCATCATGCTGTAACTTTGGCTGCCGCTGCATATCGTCCATTATTCATTGTGGTGGCTCTGGCGAATCTGGTGAATGTGTGGTTGATTAGTACAGCCAAAGAAGAATACAACGGAGCAAAGCAGCCCAAGGTTTTAAAGAAAGACAAGACTGAATCAAAAATCAGGAGTAAGGAAAATAAAATGCTCACCGGCCTGGCTATTCTCAACTCTTTTAACGGTGTTGCCATCGGCCTGACATCGCCTTTAATTTCTTACTGGTTTTTCTTAAAGTTTGGAAAGGGACCGGCTGCCATAGCGCCTATGATGGCCGCTACTTTTATCATTACCGGGATTTTTTCCGTTTATAATGGGAAAATCAGTGAAAAAATCGGGATTGTACAATCGGTAGTAAAAATGCGGTTGGTGGGACTTATTTTGCTGGTATTATTACCATTGTCTCCGTTTTTCTGGTTGGCCTCACTGATTTATATTTTACGCTCAGCGTTTAACAGGGGCACTGCCGGAAATCGGCAGGCTCTGGCTATCGGTTTGGTAAGGGGCAAACGAAGGGGATTTGCCACCAGTTTAAACTCGGTTTCCATGCAGATTCCAAGATCGGCAGGACCGGGCATCGCCGGGGCGCTTTTCAGTGTCGGCATGCTTGAAATTCCCTTTTTTGCCGGAGCGTTTCTGCAGGGGATTTATCTGATTCTTTACCGGCGATTATTCAAGGATCAGAATATGCCTAAGGATTAGAAGTGCATTAAATTCATAAATAAACGAAAACTGGCACAAGCGTCCCGCTTGTGCCAGTTTCGAATGTCAGAATTAGGTAGAGACGCAATATATTGCGTCTCTACTTCAGGTCCTTCTTTACAAGATAAAAGTCCATCTTTTCAGGATATTCTTCTTCCAGCCTGGTTTTCAGTCCTTTCAGGTCCACGGGAGGCGGTACGATAACGCGGTCACCTTTTTTCCAGTTCAGCGGCAGTGCGACTCCATGTGCATCTGCTGTTTGCAGGGCAACCAGAACTCTCATAATTTCATCCATGTTTCTTCCTACATTTAAAGGATAATACATGATGAGCCTGATTTTCTTTTTCGGATCAATGAAAAATACGGCTCTCACAGCAGCAGTCAAGCTTTCGTTGGGCTGCAACATGCCATAAAGTTTTGATACTTTCATGTCGATGTCGGCAATGATGGGAAAATCGAAAAATATTCCTGATTTTTCACGGACATTGTTGACCCAGGCAACGTGGGCATGAATACTATCAATACTCAAACCCATCAATTCGGTGTTCAGTGCATCAAATTCGCTTTTGCGTGAGGCAAAACCACTCATCTCCGTGGTACATACCGGTGTGAAATCTGCAGGGTGAGAAAACAGGATAATCCATTTTCCTTTCCCATAATCCGAAAATTTGATTTTTCCTTTTGTGGTTACTGCTTCAAAATCCGGAGCAGTGTCCCCGATGCGGGGCATGTAATTTACTTCTTGTTCCATGGTTATTTGTTTTTAGTAGTTAATAATAGTTCTTCTTATTTTCTGTAATGCTTTGAGGATAAGCTTTCCCAGAAGCTTCCAGTGAAATCCTCTCTGATTGGTATAAAAGAATTGGTAGTTTATCTTGACGAGGTCTGTTTTTTCTGAAAGTCCTCTATGTATTCCTGTTTTAATAAGAATCGTGTCCATGTTACTGTTATTGAATAGTTTGATTCTTTTAATTTATTATAAGATTCCCAGAAATATCCTGATATTCTTAAACTTAAGTCACTTTAGATCACCCAAGCTCACTTTAGTCACATTTGTTAAGAAAAGCATTGTACATCCAGACCAGCTTTTCCTGTTCACGAATATAATCGCTCATCAGACTGTTGGTACCTTCGTCTTTGGCTTCGTCTGAAAGGTTGAGCAGTTCTCTTTGTTTCCTGATCAGAAGAGAAAGGCCTTCAACAATGTCATGAGTATCTTTTATTCCATCGCAAGTTTGCGCTGCTTCCATGATGCCAGCATTATTAAAATATTTACTGTAACGATATTCCGGTGCATATCCCAGCGTCAAAATTCGTTCGGCGATTTCATCAATTTTCAGGATGAGATCGTTGTACAATTCTTCAAATTTTACATGTAATTCGAAAAATTTTTCTCCACGAATGTTCCAGTGAAATCCGCGGACGTTGGCGTAGAAGATTTGGTAGTTTGCCAAAAGTTCGTTCAGCCCTTTGGCAAGGCTTTCAGCCATTTTAGTGTCAATTCCTATAGCATTCATCTTACTGATATATAATTATTTACTTTATAAAGTTACAACACAAAGATCTACCATTTAAGGATATCAGTCAAATTGATTGTTTATATATTATGATAGAAATTGTCTATATTTGTGACATGATTTCACTCATTCAAATGGAATATGCAGTAGCGGTTGATACCTATCGCCATTTCGCCACAGCAGCGGAAAAATGCTTTGTCACACAGCCCACTTTGAGCATGCAGCTTAAAAAAATGGAAGACGAACTGGATATTGTACTTTTTGACAGGACCAAACAACCGGTTATTCCTACGGAAGCAGGGGCAAGAATCATCGAACAGGCAAGGGTTATTTTACAGGAATCAAAAAAGATAAAATTGCTGGCAGATGAAACCAAGTCTCAGATTATCGGGGACTTACGCATTGGCGTCATTCCTACCGTGGCACCTTACTTGTTGCCATTGTTTGCCGGTGAATACAAAAAGAATTATCCCAATGTTCAGGTGAAAGTAGAAGAACTCATCACAGAGCGTATCGAAGAAAAGCTGGAAAAGGAATTGCTGGATGTGGGTATCGTGGTAACACCGTTACAGAACAAAGGCATTGTCGAAGAACCGATGTACTACGAAGAAATGATGATTTATTCCAATCCCGGCCATCCGCTGGCGCATAAACCGATGATTCAAATCAAGGATATGAATTCGCCTGAGATTTGGTTGTTAAGCGATGGGCATTGTTTTCGTAATCAGGTTATTAATTTATGTGAAATTCACGACTTTTCTTCTGATAAACTACCTTTTGAATTTGAAGGTGGTTCACTGGACACACTGACTAAAATTATTGATAAAGAAGGCGGCTTTACATTGATTCCTGAACTGGCTGGCTTAGAAATGACGGGCGAAAAAGCAAAGCAGATACGACATTTTAGTGGCAAACTTCCCCTGCGTGAGGTTAGCCTGGTTTACACGCGCCGCTTTGCCAAAACCCGTCTGCTGAAACTGCTGGCAGAATGTATCCGGAAAGCTGTGCCGGAAAATACGTTAGATGCTGACCGTGGCATGGTTGTAACATGGCGGTAAATGAAACATTTAAATATTGATGATTTCATTAGATACCACAGGGTTTCTTCAACTCCGTTTCAAAAACGCACAACCCAAACTCAAAACTAAAAAATTAACCCCACGCTGAAAGTAATCCCGTGCGGATTCACATCCCAGCTGTCGAAGGACATCTTATAACCGTTGAATCCTACGCTGATTTCCGGTCTCAGGTGACGAGCAATATTCAAAATGCAACCGATGCCAGTGTATAGGTAATCTCCTGTTTCTGAAACATAATAAGAGGAGGTGTAGGGACGGTCCATTCTTTTGTAATGATTGAAGGAAATACCTTCCGATAACTGCAAAAAAGGGGCAAAGGTAATGGTTCCCGGAAGAAACAATCGGGCATCAACAAAAACCGGAATATACCGTAGATCGTAGAGCCTCCAGCTGTTGTCACTATGATAATTATCGTGGCTGTAACCTGTCCCCAGCCCCAGAAAAAGCGAGTGGCTTATCCGGTACATAACCGTAATCTCCCCGCTGTTAAAATTGTCCTGGTGGGTTGTATGCAGAAGTTTGTATTCCGGTGATACAAAAAGGTGTTGATTGCCAGCAAAGCCGGCTTTTACTCCCCACCAATTGCCACAGGCAGAGGCCTGAAGTGAAGAGAAAAGCAGCAAAAGCACCAATATCCAACCGGCTCTTTTCAAAAGGGAATGGCTCATCGTATTATCCGTTTTTTTTACGATGGAAAATAAAATTGACTCACAAAATTAGGATAAACTCAATCACGAAAATCACTTTCAGAAAGACAATTTTTCAGTCCGATTCCCGTTGGCTTCAAATTAGTTTTGACTTCTTTTCTCTATTATTGATTTGTGGCCTGGAAGTTTGGACTTTGGGATTTATAATCTGATGTGTTGAGCGCTTCATCAATTTATAACCAGCATATTAACAATAACCAAAAGCCGTTGTAACCTGTCACCAAAGTCGAATTTATTGTATTCATTTAAAATGATAGCAAAGTTGCCCGGGCCAAAATTTCCGGACGACATAAGTCGGGTGTAGTAACGATTTAGCAGGTCATTTTCATTTGACAAACTTTCCAGCATCTGGGCATAAGCACCCTTACTGTTAAACCCAAGAATATAAGGCGAGTATATCGTTTTGGTTTTGCCGTTAAAGTTATGGGTTACGGAGTTATGGATAGTATAAATTTCCTTGAGCGCGTTTTGATTTAGAGATGAAAGGAACTGAGCTCTTTTTTCCCCGGTTACTGTGGCTAATGACAAATTTCCGGTTTTTATGACGACAGGAAAGATGGAATCAAAATAATGGTAGTAGGCATTTTTTATATCGTATTTATTATGCGTTCTGGTCATTACAATTGAGTCGTAATAATCAATTATCTTATTGATAGTAACCTGTTCACTTTTTGTAAAAAAGTTCCCCAAACTCAGGCTTTGTCCCATCGAAACGACAGGGGACGCTATCAAAGCAAGAACAAAGCATATTTGAAACCATGCCTTTTTCATAAATGGTTTTTTGGGATTTGTTTAATATTAATTACTTTTTCTGGCTCTCAAGGCTTTAGCACATTTAGGTTAAATACAGTTCTCATCAGTCCACAATAGCCGTTTAGCAATAACGACAAATTTATAAAATCTTGCGAGATTTCCAATGACCTTTAATTCCTTCATTTATTGTGGTTTTTTTTATTGATATAAACTCTTATTCTCACAGCAGATCCCACCTAAAGTATTATATATTGTTAGTAAGTTTTTTTTTAATCGTGTCCGGCCAGATATTGGGTAATTCTCCACTAAATCCCATTTCTGAAATATTATCTATTTGTTTCATTTCTTCATTGGATAGCTCAAAATCAAATAGTTTTATGTTTTCTTTAATTCGTTCATCAGTTGTTGATTTAGGAATCACAATTACATTATGTTGAATTATCCAGCGAAGACATATTTTAGCTACTGATTTGTTATGTGTTTCTGCTATCTTTTTTAAGGTATTATTTTCGAGCACGCTCCCCCTTGCTAATGGTGACCAGGATTCAATCATAATTCCTTGATTCATGCAATATTCCGTTAATTGTGGTTGCCAATAACCCGGATGGAATTCTATTTGGTTGATTGCAGGAATTACATTGGTCGTTTGAAATAAGGCTTCCAAATGTTCCTGCCAAAAGTTACTTACACCAATAGATTTAATTTTTCCATCCGCTTGCAGTTCTTCCATGGCCCGCCAGGTATCTGCATTAGTTTTTTTCCAGTTATCATAATTCCTTGCATTTGCGGGCCAATGTATTAGGAATAAGTCGATGTAATCCAAATCAAGCCGTTTTAAGGATTTTTCAAACTCTTTTTTAGTTGATTCATATCCTAGATTTTCCCGCCATAGTTTAGTTGTTACAAAAATGTTATCTCTTTCAATTCCACTTTCTTTAATTCCCATTCCAACAGCTTCCTCATTTTTATACATTGCTGCAGTATCTATAAGACGATATCCATTGGATATGGCACATTTTATAGATTTAATTCCCTCTTGCTCTTTTGATTTGTAAGTTCCAAAACCTACTATTGGAATTTTATTGCCGTCATTTAAAATTAATTCTACCATATTCACCACTTCAAACTTACCATATGTTCATTCTTTAGTTATATAAGAACCATCCTAATAGTGTTTATCAAAAAAGTGAGTCCTCTGCTTCAAATGTAAAAATTTCCCGGAAAATTATTCAATTCGGCATATGCTTTAACATTCCAGGTTAAAGTTGTGTTGACAAGGTCCAGATATTTCCGGCAAAGTCTTTTACAGCACCTCTTTTGTCCGGATCATCTTTACTTTCTTTTGGTGGATAAACAGATTCACATCCAAGATCCAGTGCTTTTTGATAGGTTTTATCAACATCAAGAACATAAACATGCATTAAATGAGTATAAACCGGAAATTTATCACCGGCGTCACCCATCATGATGATGGAATCATCTATCAGAAGTTCAAGATGTATGATGTTACCATCCGGCGTCTCATAACGTCTTTTCTCTGTGGCATCAAATAGTTCTTTTAACAAATTAGCCAGCTTTTCAGCTCCCTTTACTACGAAGTAGGGGGATATTGAATTGTATCCTGTGGGTTTATATTCTTTTTTCATAATTTTCCTTTTTGTGTTTGTGCACCAGTAAAGTTATGATAATTTGTTGAATTTAAATTGCGGAAATGTCCTTTTGTCTCATTAATTTGGGGCGAAAAAATAAATTTCTAAATAAGACATGTTTTTATTTTTGTAATAACTATTTTTATTCCAATGCTTACGATAGCACAATAGCAAGATGGTTAATCATCGGTTATTCGCACCGGTCCCGAAGTCGGGCCGGTAGGCTTCAACGGGTAATGCCATCCGTTCAGATTATTAAGCAATCTATTCATGCCGGCAAATAGGCTTTCGTAAGATCCTCGTGTTGCAGCTTGGAATTAAAACTATCCAAGATTCCCGTACATTTTAATATGCATAAACACTGAAAAGTTTCAGGACATCTCATAAATTATGACCCAAGGGACGCTTGAGCCAGGACCTGTTTTATTTTGAAATCAACTTCCTTGTTTCACGAACCTTGACACAGATACTTTTCCTGTTGGTGAGGTTATTTTTATCAGATACATTCCACCCGGCAACCGGTTGATACGAATATTTTGGTTCTGCTTATCCAGCTGCTTTTCCAGAACGCACCGGCCATAAAGATTGTAAATCTCAAATTGGCCTCCCCGGGTTGAAGGGACATGTATATAATCTGTAGCCGGATTTGGATAGACAGTAAAAGCAGGACGCTTCAGTTTGTTAACGCCTGTAGTATTGTAAGTTAAACCATAATCATAGGGAAACAAAGGCTGATAATACGAATCGCCAAAGTTGATGGGTACCTGTGTTATAAATGCCGGCCAGGTTTGTGAAAGTTTGCCTTTGAAATCATAATCGCCAAATAACACATCGGTGATGCCTTCTCCTTCGGAACCCGGCAACCAGCAGGCTACGAAGCTTGTGGCATCGTTCAGCACATTACCGAGTATCAGTGGCCGGCCCGAAAGCAACAAAACAACATAGGGTATCCCCAAACTTTTGACATTGTTGATGGTTTGTATATCCTGTGTTCCCAACATGGGGTCTGTGTTGTCGCCGGCGCTCTCGGCATAGGGCGATTCGCCAACAACCACAACTGCCACACTGGGGTTTGCTGTCGCAGTGCCGTTGGCAGAATAAATTACATTATTGGTACCGCGTACATTTTGTATGGCTTGAAGGATGGTGGTTCCCGGGGTGATATCTCCCAGACTGCCTTGCCAGGAGATGGTCCACCCACCGCATTGCGCACCCATGTCGTTGGCTTTTTCTCCGGCCACCAGAATTTTCCCGCTGGTTTTAGACAAAGGCAAAAGCGAATGGTCGTTCTTCAACAGTACCAGGGACTCTCTGACCGCCTGACGGGCAAGTTCACGGTGGTATTTATTTCCAATGCTGTCTATCAAATTAGTGCTGGCCCATGGATGTTCAAATAAACCCAATTTGAATTTTATCGTCAGAATCCGGCTTACGGCATCATTAATTCTATCCATGGAAACGCTGTCCTCATTGACCAGTTCTTTCAAATCATTGATGAATTCAATGGGCCGGGTAGGTTCCATAAACATATCAATACCTGCATTGACACCCAGTTTTACACTGGTTTTATAACTACTTGAAAGGCTGGCAATCCCATCCCAGTCGGAAACCACAAAACCTTTGAACCCCAGTTCCCCTTTCAGTAATTCAGTAATCAAATATTTGTTCTCATGACAATACACCCCATTCCATTGGCTGAAAGAAACCATCACACTGCCTACGCCGGCTTGAATGGCTTTGATATAACCGGGAAGGTGAATCTTACGGAGGGCTGCCTCACTGATTTCGGCATTTCCGGCATTCACGCCGTTTTTTGTTCCTCCATCGGCAACAAAATGTTTGGCACAAGCCAGTATATGATTGGGTGTTCCCAGCGTATCTCCCTGGTAACCGCGCACCGCAGGGCCGGCCATCGAGGTTACTACTTCGGGCGTTTCCCCGAAAGATTCATAAGTACGTCCCCAGCGAATGTCGCGTGCTACCGCAATGCAAGGGCTGAAAGTCCAGTTTAGACCAATAGCCCTGACTTCCATGGCGGTGGCGGCTGCACATTTTTCAACCAGGGCTGTATCCCGTGTACATCCCATGCCAATGTTGTGTGGGAAAATAGTAGCACCGTAAAAATTGTTGTTCCCGTGAACAGCATCAATACCATAAATAATGGGAATTTTTAACGGTGTCGCCAAAGCGGCCTGTTGCATGTTGTTGTACATGTTAATCCAGGCAGCGGCAGAATTTCCCGGACTGCTTCCCCCACCGCTAAGGATAGACCCCAGATAATAGTTAGTGATGACCGAATTTACATTGGCGTAATTCCTTTCTGTTTGAACCATCTGGCCGATTTTTTCATCGAGAGTCATCCTGCTGAGCAAATCCTGAACACGTGCCTGGACGGAAGCGTTTGGATTAAGATAAGTTTGCGAAAAAGCCGAACCAGACAAAAAAATTAAAATTGCCGTCAGGCCTAAAACAATGCGGTGTCTGGAAGAAGCGTTCATTTTATTTCTTTTTTCCATAAGAATTGATTTTTCCTTTCATCCGATTCAGGAATGCATTTTTCCCATCCGTTTTCAGGTTAATTCAACGGGTATAAAATGTTCGGAAAAGGCAGTCCGTCAGGTAGATTTAGGTAATATCGTTTTGAATGTAACAGGCAATAAATGTATCAAAAAAGACCATAGATAGGACGAATTATTCCAACCGATTTATTAAAAGTAAGCTCCCAGATAAAACTAATTTTTCAATACTGTTTTGCTTAAATAAATAAGAACTAAATTTGCCTCAGCCGAATGATGAAAGATCTCAACGCCATAAAGAAGCCTATCGAGCAGGAAATCAAAGCTTACCAGAAGGTTTTTAGAGATACCGTACGCTCCAAAGTACCGTTGCTGGACATCATCATGCAATACATTCTGAAAACGAAAGGGAAGCAGATCCGGCCGTTGATTGTACTTTACAGTGCCAAGCTTGTGGGTGATATCAATGTCTCCACCTATCGGGCCGCCACTATTGTTGAGCTGATGCACACAGCCACCCTGGTTCATGATGATGTTGTGGACGATTCGTACAAACGGCGAGGTGTTTTTTCTGTTAATGCACTTTGGCGAAACAAAATTGCCGTGCTTTCGGGAGATTACCTGCTGGCAAAGGGGTTGTTGTTGGCTGTTGAAAATCAGAACTTTAATTTATTAGAATATGTTTCCAAAGCTACCCGCGACATGAGTGAAGGCGAGTTGCTGCAACTGGAAAAAGCACGGAAACTTGATGTGAGCGAAGAGGTTTACTTTGAGGTGATAAAGAAAAAGACAGCTTCTCTCCTGGGCTCCTGCTTTGCTACAGGTGCTTATTCAACAATTAATGACAAAGAGCAAATTGAAAAGTTGTGGATGGTTGGTGAATACACCGGTATTGCCTTCCAGATTATGGATGATTTACTGGATTATGAAAAGACTTCCGTCACGGGAAAGCCCACCGGCACAGACCTGAAAGAAAAGAAAGTTACACTCCCTTTAATTTATTTGTTAGATAAGGCCGATAATTCTGAGAAAAAGAAATTAATGCATCTAATCAAAAGGAAAAACAAGAACCCGGAGACATTGAAGTTTATCCGGGATGCTGTTTACAATTCAGGAGGTATCGATTATTGTCGTAAAAGAATGGAAGAGTATAAAACTAAAGCCATCAATCTGTTGCATGAATTTCCTGAAAATGAAGCCCGTGAAGCCCTGGAGCAGATAATTGAATTTACAGTTATGCGAAAGAATTAAAAGACAATTGTCATACAATCGTCAGACGATGGTCAAGTGATCGTCAAACAGTTGTATGATGGTCGTTTGACAATAACATAACAACTGTTTGACTTATCTATCTCATACACTTAATTAACGTAAGCACACTTTAGTCACTTTATGAACTTTAGTGCACTTTATGAACGCTCTTATCGAATAACAAGTTTTAACAGAGAAATTAAATGCGATTGATCGTTTCCTGCAAGTGTTACTTTTACAAAATACAAACCTCTTGGCAAATGCGTATTCAACGTTGCTTTCTTTGAATTGTAATTTTCAACATAAACCGTGGCGCCATTTTGGTTCAGTATTTCTACTTTTTCAATCTCCTTCTCTGCAACCACTGTAAAAAGCCCGTCACTTGGGTTGGGGTAAACGTTAACTTTCCCTGTAATGGCCTCATTATTACTGATTCCAGTGCAGGTGACACTGTAAATGGTGATGCTTCCAGTGGTGCTATCATTGTTGTTATCAAGTACTGCTACAGTATAAGTTGTTGTATCATTATTCGGCGTAACGACTGGATTTTGAACTGTAGAAGCGAAACCTGTCGGATTTGAAGTCCAAGAATAAGTATAACTTCCTACACCGCCGGAAGCAGTAGCGAAAAGCTGTGTAGTATCGCCGCTACAAACGGAATCCCGGTTTGCAACTACGGCTACGGAAACTTGGTATTCACCTTGAGCGTCAATATAAGAGTCTATAGTCTTCGTATACGTACCACTTGATCCGGTTGCCTGGAGTGTTACGGAATAAGTCCCGGGGGCATTGAAGCTAACCTGCGGGTTTTCCGAAGTACTGTCCGTACCGGAGACATAAGTTACTGTTTTCGGTTGGAAATGCCATTTCCAGGAGGTCGGATTATTGTTCGACATATCTCTGAAATGAACCGTATTGCCAACTGCAGGTGTTGTGCTATCGGCTCTGAAGTCAGCAGTTAAAACCTGCGTGATGTGGCCGCTAAATAAATCTGCATACCATAAACCACGCCCAAAAGTTCCTGCATATAATTTTCCACCACCACTATTATCATATTGAATACCAAGATCATCTACAATAACATTAGGAAGCTGGTCCATGTAGGAAACCCAATTAGAATTGCCTTGTCTGACAAAAACGCCGACATCTGTTCCGACATAAAGTTGCGTAGTATCCTGTGATTTATTTTGAATAATACAGTCTATTGGGATAGCCGGGAGTCCTGTAGAGATATTATCCCAAGTTACGCCGTTATTTCGGGTTTCATAAACACCGTAATTGTTATATCCACCAAAGGTAACCCACACAGTACCGGGAACAGAATCATCTACTGCAATATAAGTAATACTTGCATCAGAAATTGGCAATGAACCAGTTATGTCGTTCCATGTCTTTCCACCATCCTGACTTTGATAAATTTTTGTTTGGGTAGCGGCATAAACATATTGTGGATTAGAAGGTGCTATAGCCATGGAACGAATATTGGAGGTACTTTGAAAATTACTTACCTTGTTCCAGGTAGTACCTTGATTGGTTGTTTTATAGATATTGCTAAAACCAACATATAGGATATTATGATTTTTGGGATCCATAACAAAGGGAGTGAGCCAGGCACCCTTGCTGGGTAACCCGCTGGTAATGGAAGAGGAGTTGTTCCAATAATTTTTAGTACGAACAAGACTTCCGTTGGGCAACTCAGAATATTGAATACTATCCGCAGTATAATCTATCAGGCAGTCTAATCCGTCTCCCCCATAAACATCATACCAAGAACCCCCGTATCGTAATTTTGTCCCGTTATCCTGTAGTCCTGTAAGTACTTCCCCAGACACTTTTGCAGAAACTCCAAGGCGATAAATTTGACTGGTGACAAGTCCACTACCGATATTTATCCATTGCTTCCCATCTGTAGATTTATAAATACCTCCGTCGTTACATTCAAAAATGTCATGCGTGGTTTTTTGGAAAACCAATTCGTGTTTATCGGCGTGAGTCATGGAAGTTGTTGTGCCGCAAGTGTTGTTAGTCCAATAGTTGCTTAGTTGCCATTTTTTTCCACCATTAGTACTGTACCATGTGCTGATACCACCCACAAAGACTTTACTGGCATTATTGGGGTCAGCAGCCACGGTTAGGTCGTACCAGCCCTGGCCGGTAGCAGTATCACTTCCATTACATTTCCATCCTAAAATATTAACTGTGTCAGGTACTTTTACAAAGATCCTGCCTGTATCTACAGACTTATAAAAACCCTCAAGGCCATAGTTGTTTTTATTAGACATAACGGCATAAACGACATTATTGCTATCCGGCGTTACAGCCAGTTCGGTTCTTCCACCGGAGGGAACATTAAGAGACTTGGTCCAGGTAAAACCTCCATCACTACTAAAATAGATTGAACCGTTATTAGTTGAACCAATCATCTGCGTATCTGATCCTGGTTGAAATTCAATATTTCTAAATATTATTGTGCTGGTTCGGGTCCAGATGGTCGCTCCGTCCGTGGTTTTAAAAAGGCCGCCGTTGCTGGCAGCATATAAGGTATTGTTGTTATTTGGGTCAAGTAGTAGTTTATATATCATTCCGTATTGGCTGGTCTTCCAGCTTAGTCCGGTGGTATTCCATGTAGCACCACCATCTGTCGATTTTAAAACGCCAACGGAATAAGTGTCAAAGTGATCCTTATCACCAGTAGCAAGATAAACAATATCCTGACCTCCAGTATTTACAACTACCAAACCGGCTACGCCCAATGCATTATTAAAATCTCCCATAGGTGTCCAATTTGCCCCCAGATTAGTTGTTTTCCAGACACCTCCGGAGGCCGAACCTACATAAAGGGTGCTGGTGTCAACAGGACTGAAGGCCACGCAGTTGATTCGTCCTAGTCCGGCATATCCTCCAGCTGTTGTAAGCGGCCCGTCGCTAGTCCAGGAATTAGCTGTAGTAGCTTTTGTGTGCGGATGTTTAAGAAGGAATTGTTTATAAACTTCATAAGCAGTCACTTTTGGGAAAGCACCGGTTTTAAAGTCCACGCGAGGTTCCCAATACCATTCCCAGCGTTTAAACTTTTCGTAACTTTCATCCAGCACTTCATGCTCTTCTCTTGCTTCTTTTTCTTTCAGGGACGCTTTGTTCCAGTGCTTCATAAAAGCGGTCTGGTAATCTTTAAGTGTAAGCGTATGATTTTTAACTTTAGCTTGTGGTAAATCTTTCAACCATGCTTGCCCTTTAGCGGGTAGAGCAAATGCTACTACGGCCATCAATAATAAAAGCCGAAAGCTAATTATTTTAACTCTGCTTGGACTCATATCAAATTTGATTTAATTGAAAACTGTGTTTCAAAAGAATCTCTTTCTAGGAAAACATAAGGGTTTTTCATAAAAAGGGGTTTTATTTTTTAGGACACTAAAATACTCAAATAATTAGTTTAATCAACCTTCACATTCCAAATGAAATAAAAGAGCCGGGTAATTAAGATTACCCGGCTCTTTTATTTCATTATTAACAAGATTTAATTACCTCAGTAATGTCTTCAGTTTAGTCTGGAGAGCAGGCCCTCTCAGGTCCTGAGCTACAATCTTTCCTTTTTCGTTGATTAAAACATTATGAGGAATAGCTTGTACCCCGTAAAGTTTTCCGGCAGATGATTGCCATCCTTTTAAATCTGAAACTTGCGTCCAGTCCAGCCCGTCATGTTTGATAGCTTGCTCCCATTTGCTGTGATCCTGATCAAGAGACACACCAAACACAGTAAATCCTTTTCTGTGGAACTTTTTGAAAGCTGCAACTACATTGGGGTTCTCAGCACGGCAGGGGCCACACCAGGAAGCCCAAAAATCAACCAGTGTGTATTTGTGATCTTTCACTACAGAAGATAAAGAAACAGGTTTGCCCGTGGTATCGTTCAACGTGAAATTTACAAACTGCTGTCCTGGGGCTACGCGTTTTAATACAGCTACACGTTCTTTCAGGGACTTTGCATAAGTATTTTGGTCAAGAGTCTTATCGAAGTTGCTTGTCACAGAATCAAGTTGACCCAAAGTCAAAGAATAGGAATTCCTCATAACAAGGTAAGGTGTAACAACGCTTTTGTTATGACGCATTACATAACCTATCATGTATTTAATTCTTTGATTATCAATAGAATCATATTTGCTTTCAGCCTTTTTCATTTCGGCTTCTTTTTTCTCCATGCGCGCTACACGATATTGTTGAGCAAGCCGTCCTTCCTGATTCCGGAAACTACTGATAGAATCTTCATAAGCCATATATTCATCTTGGGTTTTGGAACCTTTGATGATAGGGTTTCTCAGACTTTTCATCCCGGCGCTCACAGTAATTTTACTGTTTTCAAGCCATAAAGGGACGTAAACATGAAAATTGTTGAATGTAAGATAATACAATTCAGGTCCTTTAACCTTTCCTGTGAGTGTTCCTTTTCCATCTTTCAACTGAACAGAATCCAGCTTATCCCATTTTCCATCCACACGTTTTTGTAATATGACCTCCGTAGGTGCTTTGAGATCGCTAATGTTGATGGCGACATTAAAGCCATTCACATTTTTTTTCTGATTTGAGCAAGAAGCAAAAATCAGCATTGCCAGGGAAAAAATTCCCAGTGAAAAAAGTAGTTTTTTCATTTTTATTTCAATTTAAAGTGAATTAGTTCATTAATTTTTTTAATTCTTTTTGAAGCGGCTTTCCTGCCAAATCCTGAGCAACAATAATACCCTTTTGGTTGATCAATAGATTGTGAGGAATCCACTCAACACCGTAAAGCCTACTGGCAGCACATTGCCATCCTTTCAAATCCGATACTTGCGTCCAGAATAACTTTTGCTCAATGATACCCTGGACCCAACTTTTGTGATTCATATCTAAAGAAACACCAAATACCGTAAAACCTTTTTTATGAAATCTCTTATAAGCCGCTACTATACTGGGGTTTTCTGCACTACAATCAGGACACCAGGAAGCCCAGAAGTCAACAAGCGTGTATTTGTGATTTTTCACCACTGAAGCCAATGATAAAGGTTTCCCGGTTGTATCATTTAATGTGAAATTGATAAAATGTTGTCCGGGTGCCACGCGTTTCAACACGGCCACCCGTTTTTTCAATGATTTAAGGTATTCATTTTCAGCTAATGTGGTGTCAAAACAATTGGTAAGTGAGTCTAGTTTTCCTAAAGAAGTTATATAACAATTATTCATCACAAGATAAGGAGAAATGGCGCTCTTATTATGACGTTTGGCGTACCCAAAAGTATATTCAATTCTTTGATTATCAATTTTATAATACTTTTTTCTGAATGTTTCTGCCTTTTTTGGGTTGTTATCGGCTTCCGCTTTTCTGATTTTTGCAATAACCGGTTTTTCCTGTTGATAAAAAATCTTGATAGAATCCTGATAAGCCTCATATTCTTGTTGCGTCTTCGACCCTTTGATAACAGCGTGTTTCCATGAATCTAATCCGGCGGATATTGATATTTTACTGTTTTCAAGCCAGAAAGGTATATGAATATTGAATTTATTGATAGTTAGATAATACATTTCCGGTGAGCTTATTTTCCCGGTAATGGTTCCTTTACCATCTTGAAGTGTTACGGAGTCAAACTTTACCCAGGAGTTGTTAACCTGTTTTTCTAAAGTTACTTTCGTAGCAGATTTAAGACCCGTTATATTGATAGCAACGGTAAAACCGGTTGCGTTTTTTTTCTGATTAGAGCAGGATGTAAAAAGTAATATTGTGAGGACAAAAATTCCTATCGAAAAAAATTTCTTTTTCATGACACTTTTTAAAATTGGACGATTAAACTTGTTAAAGCTTACTGCAAAGCTAATTATTTAAAATTAGACGCAACAATTTTAACAAAAAATAGCACATCTCCGGCTGTATTCAAGACGCCTTTAAAATCCGTAGATTGTAAATCCACCATCTACTGCTAGGCATTGTCCTGTGATGTAAGAAGCTGCTGGCATACAGAGAAATGCAACAGCCCCGGCTACCTCTTCGGGTTCAGCAACACGTTTCATGGGTGTTCGGTACAAAATATCCTGTAAATATTTTTTATCCTGAAGCAACGAATCTACCAGCGGAGTCCTTGTGTACCAAGGTGCTACAGAATTAACACGGATGTCGTTTCCTGCCCATTCTGCCGCCAGATTCTTTGTAAACTGTACCAAAGCGGCTTTTGTCATTCCGTAAGGAGAACCGCTTCGTAGGTGCGTTAATCCGGCTACTGACAAAACACTTACCACAGACGCTTCAGGAGATTCCTTTAACAGGGGGTGACATAATTTCGAAAGAAAGAAATTGGAGTGCAGATTGGTATTGAAAATGTGGTTAAATTCCTCTTCACTATATTCAACAGATTTTTTCCGGATGTTGGTTCCAACATTATTGACAAGAATATCCAGCTTCCCACCATCATGTATGATATAGGAAACCAATTTTTCACGGTCTGAACTACGGCTCACATCAGCCTTAAAACCCTTGGCGGAAAGTCCTTTACCTGTCATCTCTTTTATCAGTTCATCAATTTCGTTTTGATGGCGTGAAACGATGTAAACTTCAGCTCCCAAACCTGCAAGTTCTTCTGCCACAGCTTTTCCAATTCCTTTTGTGCTGCCGGTTACCAGGGCGGTTTTCCCATCCAGTCTCCATTTGTTTTTTGCCATAACTTGTTAAAATTTTAGTTCGAAAGAATGTTTCTTCCTCAAGAAAGGGACATTCTGATTTATGATCCTTACATTTGCGATTGACAAAATTAACCATTTATGTTGATACTGGGAGATGCACGGATTCCTGAACAGGCAAAGCAAAATTTATTTAAACTAGGGACTTATATTCCGATTTTGACGAGTGGAATCACTTATGATGCCATTTCCGGTCATCCTGATATCTTTTTTTGTTTGGGTGACAGGCAACTGTTTGTAGCACCAAACATTCCAAAAGATTACCTGATGATCCTGAAAAAGTATAACGTTTCTTTTTCGATGGGAAGTTTGCCTGTTGGAGAAAAGTATCCTGAAACGGCCCGGTATAATGCTGTTGTTACAACGGATCTCCTGATACATAATGAAGCTGTTTCTGATGAAAATCTAAAGCAGTTTTTTGCTGCAAAAAAAAGCATTCATGTAAACCAGGCATACACCCGGTGCAATCTCATTCCTTTGAGAAACGGAAAGTTCATCACTTCTGATGAAGGTATCTTCAAAGCATTGAAATCTATTGATATAGATACTGAATATTTTTCTCCGGAAGGAATTCTTCTTCCTGGTTTCGATCATGGTTTTCTGGGGGGAACCCTGGGGATTGGATTATTTGATGAAAAGATTTTTCTGTTGGGAGAACTGAAATCTTATCCCGAAGGTGAACGGCTTGGAGCTACGCTAAAAGAGGCTGGCTATGAGATTATTGAACTTTATCCCGGCCCACTGTTCGATGGTGGAAGCCTGCTGATGATACCCTGAGCAAAAAATTGTTACTTTTGCACAACAGCTTATTATTTTGACCATGTCCGTCTTGCATGACACATATCCTAAAATGACTTATCTCAATATCAAAGAGAGAGATCGTTTCTGCTAATCTGAATAAACCCTTTTCAGATTTATCAATTCTATTTTTTCATTTTTAAAAATTATTGTCATGAAATTGCCTTTTGCAGAATCGTACAAAATGAAAGTCGTTGAGAGCATTCGTCGTAGTACCCGCGAAGAACGTGAAAAATGGATACAGAATGCCCATTACAATTTGTTTAACCTTCACAGTGACCATGTTTATGTCGACCTGCTGACTGACTCCGGTACCGGTGCCATGAGCGACAAACAATGGTCAGCCATGATGCTCGGCGATGAGAGCTATGCCGGCGCTTCATCCTATTACAAATTGAAAGATGCAATCCGGGATATTACCGGTTTTGAATATTTCTTGCCCACACATCAGGGCAGGGCAGCAGAAAATGTACTGTTTTCCGCTTTAGTAAAAGAAGGAGATGTGGTACCAGGAAACTCGCATTTCGATACCACGAAAGGTCATATCGAATTCAGGAAAGCCACCGCCATTGATTGTACCATTGATGAAGCTTTTCATACTGAACTGGATCATCCCTTCAAAGGAAATGTGGATTTGAACAAATTAGAAGCGGTCCTGGAAAAATATCCCCGCGAAAAAGTCCCAATGATTATTGTGACCATCACTTGCAACTCATCCGGCGGACAGCCTGTTTCATTGGCGAATATGAAAGCCGTTAAACAACTAGCTGATAAATACAGCGTTCCTGTGTTTTATGATTCTGCACGATTTGCTGAAAATGCCTACTTTATCAAAATGCGCGAAGAAGCTTACCACGATATACCCATTCGGGAAATTGTCCGTGAAATGTTCAGTTGTGCAGATGGCATGACGATGAGCAGTAAGAAAGATGCCATTGTAAATATGGGCGGTTTCATAGGATTCCGGCATAAGGAAGATTTTGAAAAAGCGACTACTTTCAATATCCTTTTTGAAGGATTTATCACTTACGGCGGCATGTCGGGACGCGATATGAATGCGCTCGCCCAAGGGCTTTATGACGGAACCGAATTTGAATATCTGCATACCCGGATTTCGCAGGTTGCTTATCTCGGTAAACAGCTACGCGATTATGGAATTCCCATCCAGTATCCTTATGGCGGGCATGCCATTTTTGTAGATGCCAAGAGGTTTTTGCCCAATTTACCCAAAGAACATTTTGTGGCCCAAACACTGGCTGTGGAACTTTATCTTGAAGGTGGTGTTCGGGGCGTGGAAATCGGAGCCATTATGGCGGATCGAGATCCCGTGACCCGGGAAAATCGTTTCCCGGATTTAGAGCTGGTCAGGCTGGCCATCCCCAGAAGGGTTTACACCAACAATCATATGGATTACGTGGCCGCTTCGCTGATCAATGTTTTTGATCGCAGGAATGAAATTACCAAGGGAGTGCGTATTGTTAAAGAAGCTCCAATCCTCAGACATTTTACGGTGGAACTGAAAAAAATTTAAGAGTGCCTAAATTTCATAAAGTGCGCTAAAACGCCTAATGTTATCCGTAGATTGTATTAACTTTAGTGCACTTTATGAACTCTATGAACTTTATAAACTCCTCAACTCCCTTTTTTCCTAATTTTGGGCAGTCATGAAGAAAATCTCTGCTACCATTATTGCGCTTAATGAAGAAAGAAACATTGAACGATGTTTAAAATCTCTGCAAGGTATTGCCGATGAGGTTATTGTAGTGGATTCTTTTTCAAAAGATAAAACGGTAGAGATTTGTGAAAAATACGGAGCTAAAGTTTTTCAGCATCCATTTGAAGGCTATGGTGCCCAGAAAAATTTTGCGGTTAGCCTGGCTTCATTCGATTTGATTCTTTCTCTGGATGCAGATGAAGCGCTTTCGGAACACCTAAAAGCTTCTCTGCTAAAAGCTAAAAATGATGAAACTTTCGATGCGTGGAAATGTCACCGAATCAATAATTTCTGCGGTAAGTGGATAAAACACGGGGGCTGGTATCCCGATCGGCAATTGCGATTCTGGAACAAAAATGCAGGCACCTGGAACGACAGTAAAGTCCACGAAAAAGTTGATTTGAAACCTGGCTCAAAGCTTGGACATTTGAAAGGCGATTTGCTACATTATTCCTATTATTCTTTTGATGAATATGTGAGTCAGATGAATAAATATTCGGATTTGAAGGCCGAAGAGCGGATTCGAAGGGGTAAGAAAGTTGTGTTGTTAAGACTGATATTCAAACCATTTGGAAAGTTTGTCACCAATTATTTTTACAAGCTGGGATTTCTGGATGGGTATTATGGATTTGTATTGGCGCACGGTGCCGCTTATGCCGATTTTGTGACCCATGTTAAAGTGAAAGAGAAATTAAGAAAGTAACTTTTCCAAAGTTCTGAACTTTGGAAAAGTTTTGAAAAAACTAAAGTATGATATGATTTTTGAAAAAACATTTGATCCTATTTGGGCGGATTTTGACCCTAACAACCATATGCGTCATACTTCTTATAATAACTACGCTGCAGAAGTCAGAGTAATCTTGCTTAAGGCAAAGGGTTATAGCATGGAAAAAATGTTGGAATTGGATTTAGGTCCGGTTTTGCTGACTGAAGAAACGAAATTTCTCAGGGAAATCCGTCAAGGTGAAAAACTCAGAGTTGATGTAGAACTATTGGGTCTCTCTGAAGATGGCAGGTTCTGGAACATGAGACATCATTTATATAAAAACGGTAATAAACTATCGGCTGTAATTAAGGTTGAAGGAGCCTGGATTGATCTAAAAACAAGAAAAATAAAAGTTCCACCCCGCGATATTACAGAACATTTCCTTTCACTGCCTAAGAGTGAGGATTATCAAACAATTGAGAAGAAGAAAAAGTAATTATTACTTCGCTAATTTCTCACTGATTTTTTCAAGCATTACCTGCGTCATTTTTTCAAGATCGTAGGTGGTTTTTAAACCCCAATCCTGTTGAGCAACGCTATCGTCAATACTGGCTGGCCAGCTTTTGGCAATATCCTGACGAAAATCCGGTTTATAAGTAGTTTCAAAGTTCGGAATGTGTTTCTGGATAGCGGTAGTTAATTGCTCCGGGTCAAAAGAAATGCCGGCCATATTGTAAGATGAATGTATTGAAAGCTTTTTGCTGTCAGCCTGCATCAACCGGACTGTGTTCGTAATGGCATCCTCCATAAACATCATAGGCAACGCGGTTTTGGCACTGAGGAAACATTCATAGCAGCCTTTTCGTACAGCATCATAAAATATTTCCACAGCATAATCAGTAGTTCCGCCGCCTGGCTCAGTTTTGTAACTGATTAATCCGGGATATCTCACACTTCGAAAATCAATGCCATATCTTTTGTTGTAATATTCTCCCCAGCGTTCTCCGGCCAGTTTGGAAATTCCATAAACCGTGTTGGGTTCCATAACCGTAAGCTGCTGGGTGAAATGACGTGGTGTTGTAGGTCCGAAAACGGCAATAGAACTGGGCCAGAAAATCTTTTTCGCATCCGACTGGCGAGCGGCTTCGAGGGTGTTCATCAACGATTTCATATTGATGTCCCAGGCCTGCAGCGGTATTTTTTCAGCATTGCCGGATAATACGGCCGCGAGATTATAAATCTGAGTGATATTATATCTCACCAGGAAATGTAGCAGGTTTTTAAAATCCAGTATGTCAAGAATTTGAAAAGGTCCGCTGTTAAGCACTTCATCCGTAGGCTGTTTGATATCAGTTGCAAAAACATGGTCGTTACCATAAGCTTTTCTGAGAGCCATAACCAACTCGGAACCAATTTGTCCCGAACTTCCAATTACCAGAATATTGTCCATCGGTTTTCAGTTTTAAACAGCGCAAAAATAAAGAAACATTCTGAGAGATAAGCTCCGTGAAATGCGTATTTTTCAGGTTATGACAATAGTGTCATTTTACACTATCATCAATGTCACAAAAACTCGCCAACCTTTTCATCTTACAACCTTTCCTTCCTATTCTAATTTCCAATCATTTCACTAATTTTGCACTTTCAACAGTAAAAATATGGAACACAAACTGGTAATTTACAACACACTTAGCCGTAAGAAAGAACTCTTCAAACCGATTAATCCGCAACATGTGGGAATGTATGTCTGCGGCCCTACGGTTTATGGCGATGCTCATTTGGGACATGCACGCCCGGCTATTACTTTTGATATTGTGTTCCGTTACCTGAAACATTTGGGTTATCAAGTCCGCTATGTACGAAACATCACTGATGTAGGTCATTTGGTAGATGATGCGGATGCCGGTGAAGATAAAGTGCAGAAAAAAGCCCAGCTGGAAAAGTTGGAGCCTATGGAAGTGGTGAAATATTTTAGTGACCGCTACCATCAGAATATGAAACAATTGAATACATTGCCACCAAGCATTGAACCCACAGCTTCCGGACACATCATTGAACAGATTGAACTGGTAAAAAAGATCCTCGAAAACGGTTATGCATACGAATCAGAGGGTTCTCTATATTTTGATGTTGAGAAGTACAATAAAACGCATCACTACGGGAAATTATCTGGCCGAAAAATTGAAGAATTGATGCAGAATACGCGTGAGTTGGCCGGTCAGGAAGAGAAAAGAAATTCTTTTGATTTTGCCCTTTGGAAAAAAGCTGATCCCACACATGTAATGCACTGGCCCTCACCCTGGAGCGAGGGGTATCCGGGCTGGCATCTGGAATGCTCAGCCATGGGTGCTAAATATCTGGGAGAGACTTTCGATATCCACGGCGGAGGCATGGACCTGCTTTTCCCGCATCACGAATCGGAAATTGCACAGGCCAATGCAGCTACAGGCCACGATCCTGTGAATTACTGGATGCACAACAACATGATCACCATCAACGGCCAGAAAATGGGCAAATCGTTAAACAACTTCATTACTTTGAATGAGTTTTTCACCGGAACCCATGAAGCATTGGATCGCGCTTATCCTCCAATGGTTATTAGGTTTTTTATCTTACAGGCCCATTATCGGAGCACATTGGATTTCTCCACCGACGCGTTGCAAGCTGCTGAAAAAGGAATGCGTAAATTATTTGATGCGTTCGGGTTGCTTTCAGGATTAGAGCCTGCGCCAAAATCTACCATCAATGTTAAATCGCTTGAAGATAAGTGCTATGAAGCCATGGACGATGACTTCAATACGCCCATTGTCATCGCAAACCTGTTTGAGCTTGTCCGGTTGATTAATTTGGTAAATGATGGAAAAGAAAGCCTCACCCAAGAAGATCTGGACTATACAAAGAGCTTTTTCTCAATGTTTCTTTTTGATATTCTGGGACTTGTTGAAGAACAGGAAAAAGACGACAGCCAGCTGATTGATTATCTGATGGATACCATTTTATCCATTCGCAGTGAAGCCAAAGCAAAAAAAGATTATGCCACTTCCGATAAAATCCGTGACGAGTTGGCCAAACTGAATATAGAAATTAAGGATACGAAAGATGGGGCTAAGTGGAATTTTACGAAATAGAAAATAGGCACAAGCGAGACGCTTG
>CAZGZO010000016.1:0-25737 GCA_964529695.1 uncultured Lentimicrobiaceae bacterium | reverse complement strand
ATCCCAAAAGGGTTAAGTATAATTTAAAAATTTTAGAGATGAGTACACTCACACAAGCAATGAAAGACATGATTGCCTCGCAGCAATGTTTTATCGGGACGGTCAACGAAGACGGTACGCCCAATGTAGCTCCAAAACGCTCAACCAGAGTATTTTCTGATGACTCCCTGATGTTCACAGAAGGAACAGGAGGAGCCACATTTGCCAATATCAAAAGAGGATCGAAAGTCACAATATCTGTGGTAAACAGAGAAATCCTGGACGGATATAGGTTTAAAGGTGAAGGAACCATGTACGAAGAAGGCGAACTTTATGACAATGCTGCAGCCATGTCTCAAAAGATGGGTATGCCTAAACCAAAGGCTGTCTGCGTGATTAAAATTAATGAAATCGATTCCCTGAAACCGGGACCCAACGCGGGGAAACGAATTGCTTAAATAACAAATTGATATTTCAAAGGCCATCTCAAGATTTTGTGATGGCCTTTTTTGATAGGTTACTGTCACTAAAACGAATCTAATCAGACTTTTTGAATACTTGTTGAAATATTCAAAAAAATCACAATTCAAAATATTAGAGTTTTTTATTGAGATGGCCTATATTTAAAAGCTTTGCCTTAATTTTGGGAATTAAAATACTTCAGAACATGAATAGATTTATAAAGTTTTTGTTGTTGATGCTAGTTATAACAACACTAAAAGCGTGTACAACAAAACCTCAAAAAGCCAGGATAACCAGCAATTTCGATAACAATTGGCATTTCCATCTGGGAGACACGATAAACGCGCAATCTATTAATTTTCAAGACAATAATTGGCGATTACTCGATCTGCCTCATGACTGGAGTATTGAAGGGAAATTTGACAAAAACAGCCGGGCAGGCGCGGGTGGAGGTTATCTCAACGGAGGTATCGGCTGGTACAGAAAAACATTTTCCTTAAACAAGTCTTTAAAAGGGAAAAAAGTATTTATTGATTTTGACGGTGTTTATAGAAACAGCAAAGTTTGGATAAACGGCCACTTTTTAGGTTATCGTCCCAACGGTTATATTTCATTTCAATATGATTTAACGCCATTTTTGAACTGGAATAAGCCTAATCTTATTGCTGTCAGGGTGGATAATTCCGACCAGCCTAATTCTAGATGGTATTCAGGTTCAGGTATTTATAGGGATGTCCGTTTGGTATTTATTAACCCCAACCACTTCGCTCATTGGGGCCTTTATGTCACAACTCCGAAAGTGAATAAAGAAGAAGCGACAATACAAGCTCAGTTTCAAACCGACATTCAGCCTGATGCGAAAGGAAAGGCAAAAATAGTGGCCAGACTGTTCGATAAAAATGGAAAACTGGTTGCTAAATCAGAATTCCCGGTTAAAGATTCTCTTTCAAAAACAGCACTCTTTGTAAAGAATCCTCACTTATGGTGTCCTAATAATCCTTATTTGTATAAATTGGTTTCATCACTTTATGTTGATAATAATTTGAAAGACCAACTAAGTACAAATTTGGGAATTCGTTATTTTCATTTCGATAAAGAAAAAGGATTTTTCCTTAACGGGAAGCACCTGAAAATTTTAGGAACCTGTAATCATTATGACCTCGGGTGCCTGGGGACAGCCTTTAATAAAAGTGCACTCGAGTATCGGTTTAAGCTGCTGAAAAATATGGGGTGTAATGCACTGCGGACATCTCATAATCCACCTGACCCAGAGTTTTTGAATCTGGCTGACAGTATGGGATTCATGGTTATGGATGAGGCATTTGACATGTGGAATCTTCCCAAGATCAAATACGATTATTCCCAATATTTTAACAAGTGGCACAAACGGGATCTTACTGATCAAATTCGTCGGGACAGAAATCATCCCAGTGTTATCATTTGGAGTGTGGGAAATGAAATTCCCAATCAACATGCAAAAACTAAAGAGGAAGTGCATCAGGCTGATTCGATTATGGAAAGCCTGTGTTCCACTGTTCGAAGCCTTGATACAACCCGTCCCATCGTGACGGCGAACGATGATCCGGAACCAAACAACCCGCTCATCAAATGTGGTGCTACTGATTTGATTGGAATTAACTATCATAATTCCAATTTAATATCGTTTCCAAAAGTGTATCCAAATAAAATGGTGATTCAGACAGAGGCTACCTCCGCTTTTGAAACACGTGGTTGGTACGAAATGCCTTCGGATTCCCTTACCATTGAGCCAAAAGACTGGCGTAAGCCTTATCATACCAGTAATAATTTCTGCTCATCTTATGATAATTGGAGGACTCCATGGGGTTCCACACATGAAGCTGACTGGAAGGTTGTAAAAGAACATCCATATATTTCCGGTATGTTTGTCTGGACCGGATTTGATTACATTGGAGAACCAACACCATTTGCCTGGCCATCAAGGAGTTCTTATTTTGGAATCATTGATTTGGCCAATTTCCCTAAAGATATTTACTACATGTATCAAAGTGAATGGACAAAGGATACGGTATTGCACATTTTCCCGCATTGGAACTGGAAACCAGGCCAATTAGTTGATATTTGGGCTTATTACAATAATGCCGATTCTGTGAAACTGTTCCTTAACGGAAAATCACTGGGTTCAAGAAGTAAGAAAGCCGGACAATTCCATGTGATGTGGCATGTGCATTTTAAACCTGGTACGTTACGTGCAGTTTCTTATAAAAATGGGAAAGTTATAAAAGAAGCTGAAGAAAAAACTGCCGGTACTGCGTCAAAAATTGAGCTTTCGGTAAATACCTCTAAACTTTCTGCTGACAACAGAGACATGGCATTTGTTACTGTTAAAATTGAAGACAAAGAGGGAACGATAGTTCCCAACGCCGATAATCTGGTTAACTTTAAAATCACAGGGCCGGGAAGAATTGCCGGAGTAGCCAATGGAGACGAAACCAGTCACAATTCGTTTAAAGCGCATCATTGCAATGCCTTTTTTGGCAAATGTATGGTGGTGATAGAATCGACTAACAAACAGGGTACTATCCATCTAACAGTTACATCTAAAGGGTTACCGGATAGTAAGATTGATATTATAACTCGTTGATAATGTTATTTTAATTAAATAGGAAAGGGGTCGTGTTTCCGTCACACGAGCCCTTTTCATTTGACACACGGGAGATTTACTATAGAAATCCTTTAAAGCGTCACAAAAAAGCCAATAAGCCAAGTGCAATCAGAACGATACCGGCCAATCCTTTTTCGTGATGTTCCAGAAAATGGAGATTGAAAGTCTGTATGCCTTTTAATCCGAGGGAAACGAGTACTAACATGGCAATGACTGTCACGAAAAGATATACAGCTGAAACTACAAAAATACCGCTCCAGCCAATTGATCCTGCCTGGAAATAGTAAGCTTCTATTTCGATGCATGGTGTCAGGAACATAGCCATACTCAGAGTAGCCAATATAGCCCGCCATTTCGATTTATTGGAGTCTTCATCATTAATCGCAAGATGGTGATGATGATGATGGTGTTTATGGTTTGCCCGAAAATCCAACACCACATAAACAAGCCCTAATCCAGCCAGAATGATAGGGGCAGCAATGGTTGAAACCGAATGATAAATCCACGAAAGTTTATATCCGATTAATCCCACTACTATTCCAATGAAAATGGTACTTAAAGTATGCGAAAATCCTGTGATAGTTGTGGCCCACATGGTCCGGTTCTGCGACCATTTTTCTGTTCTACTTACAGTTACAAGTGGCACCCAATGATTGGGAATTAAAACATGAATAAGACTTAAAAAAAGGCTTCCTATAAATATCTGATACATAAATAATTATTATTAAATTACATATCTTTAAACCTAAGATCTAAATTTTTTTCATTGGTAAAGATAAAAAAACACGCCATAATCTGCTTAATGTAATTACCAGTTTATGTTAAGTTTGAATAGGGTGGAAGCACAATTAAAATTTCATTGTTTACCTTTTTACAATGACAGTCTTTTCAACAAGTCAGGTATGTTCTTTAAAGGGTCTGAATTTTTCAGTGAGTATCCCAAGCTTGTAAAAATCTAATAAATAAAGATTTACGTAACCTTTGGATAATAGAAACTTAATAAATGGTTTTTTTATCAGAAAGATTGCAGCTATAATTTTCCTAATCCCGTAAAGTTTATAGTAGGTTCGTAAAACAGCGACATCCTCAATTAAACTTTTATTGTTGTCCGAAAGCTGCAGAATGAAAGGCAGGTTACCAAGAGCCTTTTCGGTTTTTTGAATATATTCATCATTTGTTTCAAGATGGCCGTTTAGAATAACATTGTCAATGTGGTAAATTTTAATACCTCCCTTTTTCAATTCAAATCCAAATAAGGTATCCTCATGACCATACTCTACCACTCTTTCATCAAAATGTATTTTCTCGAATACTTTCCTGCTGATAACAAAATTAAATGCCATAAATGACACATCAGGTTTTTTTTGCCTGGTTTCAAGCGACTTACCCTCCCTTTTTATCCCATATTTCCATCGAAGCCTTTTGTTCCTTGCAGGTGGATTTTTATCATATACCCGTCCACCACAAATTACACCATCCGGATGCTCTTTAATTGCACTTAAATACTTTGCCAGAAAATTATCACGAATAATCAGAGAATCACAATCTAAAAAAAGCAAATGATCGTATGCAACATATTTTAGAAACAAATTTCGAATAGCAGTCCATCCGATATTCTTATCTAACTGAATGTATTTTACATAATTGCAAGTTTTTTTATTGTATTCCCGGTAGATTTCTTCAGAGCCATCATCAATTAGAATAATTTCAGATGGGACCCCAAGATGCCGGGTTTGCGCGTACAACTCCTTAACAAGTGCATCCACTTTAAAATTATAAACAGGAATACAAATCGAAATCATTTCAATATTTGAATAAAGGGTCAAATTTACTGAAGTTTGCTGAGTTTTAATCCTGATAACCATTCAAAAATTTTTGCGGAGCAAAGACTTTATCATATTCAAGTTTTTTTCACCCGTTTTTAGAGGTACCAACGTTACCTAACGCTAAATCAGGATAATAAGGCCACGACACCAAATATCGGGGAATAATTCCTTCAGATGGTTAATTTTTCTTAAAGACTATACACTATTTAGCATATTTTCGTTATTCAATTTCAGCTACCTCCATGTAGCTTTTCACATAAACATAAGAAATTAATAATGAGAACCCTGTTGTCAAAACACAAAATATATTTCAGTACTATTGTTGCATTTTTCCTTATCGCACCGGCGCTGCAAGCTCAAAAAGTAGTTCATATCAGCGGTAGAGTGATTGATAATACAACCAAAAGAGCTCTGCCTTTTGTGAACGTTGTTATAAAAGGGAAGAATCAAGGTGCGATGACGAATTATGAAGGTTATTACAAAATAAATCTTCAGCAAACATCCGACAAAATTGTTGCGCAGTCGATTGGATATCAAAAACAGGTGAAGGCAATTTCACAGAATGAAAACCAGATAATAAACTTTGCATTAATTCCCAAAAGTGTAGATCTAAATGAAGTTGTTGTTTCAGGTAAGAGGTTGCGATACCGGAATAAAAACAATCCTGCAGTCGCTTTAATCAGAAAGGTAATTCAAAACAAAAAGCTGAACCGAAAAGGAAGTCTGAAGTTTTATCAATTTGATAAGTACGATAAAATTGAATTTGCGCTAAATAAAGCAGATGAGAAGATTTTACGAAATAAAGCCTTTAATAAATTTAGATTTGCCTTTCAGTACAACGACACTTCTGAACTCACAGGAGAACCATACCTTCCTTTTTTCTTGAAAGAAACAACTTCTAAAGTCTATTACCGCAAAACACCGCACGCGCAAAAACAGTATATCACTGGGACGAAGATGTCATTATTTCCTGGTTTTATGGACAAACGTGGTTTTGGTTCAATGATTAACAGGCTGTTTCAGAATATTGATGTTTATGACAACAATATTTTCGTGCTGACTAACCAGTTTGTAAGCCCGCTTTCGACTATAGCCCCAAACATTTATAAGTTCCGTATTATCGATACACTGGATATAAACGGATATAACTGCATAAATCTGGCATTTCAGCCGAGAAATAAAGCCGACTTCGCATTTGCTGGGAATTTATACATTACCAATGATAAAAGATATGCAATAGTTAAAGCCGTTTTGGGTATTCCGAGAGGAATTAATCTAAATTTTGTCAGGGGTCTTAAGTTTGTTGAAGAATATAAATTTATAAATAACAAGATTTGGATGTTATCCAAAAGCCGAATGGCTGCTGATTTCAACCTAGGGAAACAAAGTCTGGGTATGTTTGGCTGGAAAACAGATTATTACAGCAATTATCTTTTAAATCACAAACAACCCGATAAGGTTTACGCCGGAGTTGAAAAGAAAATTATTCTTCCAACTGCAGATTTGCAGACAAATCGTTTTTGGGCAAAAAACAGGTTGGCTCCTTTGCAAAAGAACGAGAAGAACATCTATGCGTTGTCTGACAGCATTCAGCGCGTACCTGCATACAAAAGATCAGTGAATCTGCTCATGCTTCTTTATGAAGGATACTGGAATATTGGCAAGATTGATATCGGGCCGGTCAACACTTTTTATGGTTTTAACAGTGTGGAGGGTCGTCGCCTGCGTTTTGCTTTGAGAACAAGTCCGAAATTCAGCAAACGCCTCATGCTGACAGGGAACATTGCCTACGGATTTGTGGATAAAAAGTATAAATATGGAGGAAGTGCTATCTGGTCGTTGAACAAAATTCCCGTGAACAAAAGGCCTAACAATACCATTACAATTAAATACCAGAACGGGATCAAGTTTCCTGGGATGGAAATACAAGAGATGAATCAGGAAAATTTCTTTTTGTCTTTTAAAAGAGGAGTTGCCGATAAGATGCTTTATTTTAAGCTATTTGAAATTGAGCATTATCTGAAATGGGGACATGGGTTTTCAACGACACTATCTCTCAGACACGTGACAGAAAGCCCAGGTGGCAACTGGCAGTTCAATGCTCAAGGCTATCCTTTGAGCCAATTATCCGCCAGTGAGTCTGCTCTTAAGATACGGTTTGCCCCCAATGAAAAGTATTACCAGGGTATGGACTACCGAACTCCTATGATAACCAGATATCCTGTCATACAACTAAATTATATTCAGGGATTTAAGAACGTATTCCAATCGAATTTCAGTTACAGTAAATTGTCAGTTTCTATCTTCAAACGTTTCTATCTTGGACTGTTCGGATATCTTGACAATGATGTGGAAGCAGGAAGGGTTTTCGGCTCCGGCATTCCTTACCCATTACTATATCTTCACCGGGCCAACCAAAGTTATTCATATGAGGCATACTCATACAACATGATGAATTTTCTTGAATTTGTCAGCGATAAATATGTAACGTATTTTGGTGAATATCATTTTAACGGATTCTTGTTCAATCAGATTCCACTCCTAAAACATCTGAAATTTAGAACCGTTGTCTCGTTCAAAGTGCTTTTTGGAGGACTTGATAACAATAATAATCCAAACATAACACCTGGACTCATGCCTTTCCCCACGGACCTCAATGGAAATCCCACAACTTTTGTTTTAAATAAAGGTCCTTACATGGAGGCAAGCGTAGGAATAGAGAATATTTTTCATTTGTTCCGTGTTGATCTGGTCAAAAGGTTATCCTATCTCAATAATCCTGATGTGAGACAATATGGTGTCAGACTGGGATTTAAG
Organism: uncultured Lentimicrobiaceae bacterium; assembly: GCA_964529695.1. Lineage (GTDB taxonomy): Bacteria > Bacteroidota > Bacteroidia > Bacteroidales > F082 > Sulfidibacterium. Next base: position 18,009 of record CAZGZO010000016.1, on the reverse strand, counting down.
GTCGATTTCTGATTCATTGAATTTTTTTTAATGTATCTAGATAAAAAAAGAGCCTTAAGTTTAAAGGCTCTTTTTTATCTTTCCAGGTCAATATTGTTAATCGGATTCTGGCGGTTGAAATCCAGTGGCTGTAAAGTAAGGACTATAAACAATCAAATCGCTGGAATGGATAAACTCAAGTACCTGAATTGCATCGTTTGCTGCATTAGCAAAACCAGTAATGTTAGTATTTTGACCTTCTGCATAGTCAATCAGTAAATGAGGATTTGTAAAGATTCCTAGTCTGCTATCATTCAAACTTACGAAAACTTCTTCCCATTGTCCGTTTGGACGTACTTCCGTCAATCTGATATATTTGTCTTGGTAGTTGTTACTTCGACTATATTGATAATCTGAAAAATCAAAGAAATGCCGGCCTAATGGATCGGGACTATTTAATGCTTGTGTCACGTTACCACTTTTCCAGTCGATAACCCACTCATTAATATAGCCAATTTCATCAACTATAATGATGCCTGTTTTATCACCACCACCAGCCAGAGCACCGTAAGCCAGCGTCAAAACCGGATCGGGTAAATCTCCAAAGTATTGTTGCAGGAATCCCAATTCACCATTAAAACCATTGGACATAAGCTCTTGGTATATAGCAAGATTTTCAACCGGCGAATCAATAGTTTTATCATCTGTTTCATCATTGGTTAAATCCTGGTCATAGTTAACAAGCCAGTCTTCAGCCCCAAAGATGACAACCAGTCTGCCTGAAGCATCTAATTTAATATCAGTTAAATTTGGATCTGTTAATGTACTAATAGCCTCGCCAAGGGCTTTTCTAAGAGTGGATGGAGGAGAACGAACGACGTTAATTCTCCCGAAATCAACCTCTTTGATAACATAGATGCCATCCGGAGCGTCAAATTCACCAGTTTCAGTATTAAAATCAAATACATCATAGTATGGTGACTCAAATGGATTTAATCTTAATGGCTCTAATGTACTGGAATTAACTTTAATAGGTTGAGCATAGTACGTAGTTTCACCATGCTCATCCACAAAAGATAAATAATTCGGAACGCCATCAGCATTTCTCAAGCAGATGGTGAGATCGCCATAAATTCCGCCACCTCCGCCATTTCCGGAATTTAGGCCCCCATTGCCTTTACCATTTCCGGAACCGCCTCCGGGACCATTGCCGTTTCCTTTCCCTGCTTTCAGTGCCGGATTTTCTTTATCCGGAACAACAGGTCGGTCAGTGCATTGGGTAAAAAGTAAAATCATACCCATTATTGCAATTGACATAAAAATTTTCTTAAGCATAATAACTTCCTTTTTAGGGTGATGAGTAGAATGTGTTTAGTGGATAAGATGTGTTAATTTGAGTATTTTAGTAGCTATTTGGAAAGTTTGTGATTTTAATTGAAAAATTAGCGACAAGAATAGCTGTTGAATATCATATATAGTGATATAATATTATCTGATTTCCATTTTTATGGAGGTAGTTTATCTTGTTCTACCAGGTATTGGCAATTGCCTGATTTCATTTGGTTTTAGTTTTCATTGTAACTAACTCAAATATACAAAAAATCATATTTTAAATCATATATACTGAAATTATTTAAGACTATTTTAAGAATTTGACAATTTAAACATGATATATTTCACATAATATTCTTTATTCAAATAAGAATTAAAAGACTCATTTGCTTTTTCCAAGATGTCTTGAGATGGTCATTCCAGCAATAAATCTTATAGAGTCCATTTTAGAGTTAATTTTCAACTCTGTATTTTCCTACATTTGTTTCAAAAGCTTTCTTTCCATGGGTGACATAGTATTTCAATATTTTAAAACCCCTTACGGTGAATTGAAAATCGCGTCATACGAAGACAAACTTTGCATGTGTGACTGGAGATACCGTAAAATGAGAGAAGCCATAGACCAAAGAGTTTGTAATACTTTAGATGCTAACATCACAAAAAATTCTTCGGCTACTATTGACGAAACCAAAAGGCAGTTGCAGGAATATTTTGCTGGGGAACGTAGATACTTTGATATTCCGTTGCTATTAGCTGGCAGCGATTTTCAGAAAAAAGTTTGGGAAGCCTTGCTACAAATACCATATGGAAAAACAGAAACTTATATTAGGCTATCTGAGAATCTGGGTGATGTCAAGGCCATTCGGGCAGTTGCAGCCGCCAATGGAGCTAACGCCATTTCAATCATCGTTCCTTGCCACCGAATTATTGGTTCGGATGGAAAATTGGTTGGTTATGCAGGCGGGATCACCAACAAACGTAAATTACTAGAGTTGGAAGGGGCATGGCAGAAGGAATTGCTGCTGTTTGAGGAATAAAAGATTAGGCTATAAAAAAAGCCTCACACAAGTGAGGCTTAAAAGATAAATGTCTTGTATAGTCTTTGACTAAGCGCGTCTGACATTTACGGCATTAAGTCCTTTTCTTCCTTCTTGCAGGTCAAAAGACACCATGTCGTTTTCGTTGATTTGATCTTCCAGACCGGATACGTGTACAAAGTACTCCTCATCCGACGCTTCGTCTTTAATAAATCCAAATCCTTTTAATTCGTTAAAGAATTTTACCGTTCCTTTTTTCATTGTATTATTATGTATTAAAATAGTTGGCAAAGATACACCTAATTATCCTATTTATTACCTCATTCTCAAAATATTAATTTAAAAGATACTTTATGAAGTATTTTATACTCATTAAAGCCTGTAACCATTACTAATAGAGGGGTAATTTCATTCACCCCCAAATTTATTGATAAATAATCAATAAAACTTCCCGACAAGCAAAATTTTGAAGGTTAAGCCTTTTAATTTTCCTGCAATTTGCTGTTAAATTGCTTTTATTCATTCAGAATTTCAGAGAGAACATTCATCTTTTTTAAAAAATGACAACTACTACCGGCTTTGTCCCACAATACTGTTTCACCTGATCGGTCCACCATCTTGATAAATCCCTGAAAATCTTTCCATTCATCATTGTAAATACCCGCTTTGTTTTTATACAGGAGATAGTTTTCTCTTTGTTTTTGGGGAGTAAGGTTTACCATCACCACATTGGCACCAGCTAGAATCCCGGCTTTTTTTCCATCTGGGATGAGGGTTTCCAAAGCAGTTGTAGAAGCTATATTGATTTCGGGCATCAAAATTCGTAAGAGCGATATCATTCGTAAGCTCAACCTGACGCGTTCTTCGACCGAAGGAATCATACCGTGGTCAATTACCAGTGGTGTCTTTTCGTGAGGAACATAAGGGCCCATCCCAATCATGTCAATGTCTATATCTTTAAAGAAAAGTAAGTCATCGGCCAGGTTCTCAATCGTCTGCCCCGGCAATCCAATCATCACGCCTGTTCCTGCCTGATATCCGGTTTGTTGTATGACTCTAAGTGCTTTCAGGCGTTTTTCGTAAGTATGATGACTGTCATTAGGATGGATATAACGAAATAACTCAGGATTTGATGCCTCAATTCTCAGGAGATAACGATGGGCACCACTTTCTAACCAATTCTTATAAACAGAAGCCTTTTGTTCTCCGCAGCTTAGCGTTACGGCAAGTCCACCATACGTTTGCTTTTTTATTTTCTGCAAGAGCCCATCGATATAATCTGTAAAAGCCAGGTCACTTCTTTCTCCGCTTTGTATAACAATGGATCCAAAGTGTTGTTTATAAGCAAATTCAGCTGCGGCCAACACTTCTTCTTCCTGCAAAACATATCTATTCACATTGTAATTTCCTGCTCGGATACCACAGTAAAGACAATTCTTGCTACAGATATTCGATAATTCTATTAGCCCACGCAACAGCACCTTCCGTCCAACAACGGTTTCTTTAACCTTGTAGGCTTTTTCTGTTATCAACCTTGCATTCTCTGGATTATTATCGCTTAGAAGAGCAATCAGATCTTCACGGCTGAAGTCCTTTTTTTGTAATATTTGACGAATGGTATCAGACAAGTTGCAGCTTATTAAATGGTTCCATAACGCGGTCAAATATCCCATTTATCCAGGCGATACTCATTCCGTAATTCGTAACAGGAATACCAGCTTCAATAGCCGGGCGTAACCTTCCAGCCAATTGTTTACGAGTTACAACACAACCTCCGCATTGAATCACAAGCTTATAATCATCAATAGGGTGGGGTAGGTTATGGAAACCAGGAACGGCATCAAACTGAAGGTTACAATTATTGTATTTCTGCAGCCATTTGGGAAGCTTTATACGACCGATGTCATCACAACTGATTTGGTGTGTGCATGATTCCAGGATCAATACACGATCGCCTTCCTGTAGTTTATCAATATCAGGTGTTCCCTTAATATAGTTTTCAAAATCGCCACGCATACGGGCAAAAAGAATACTGAAACTTGTTAACGGCACATCGGGTGGAACAATTTTGCTGACGTAACCGAAAGCCTGACTATCTGTGACTGCCAACGCCGGTTTGGGATTATTTTTGAGATAATCTTCCAATTGGGTTTCTTTGAGCACAATATTCACTGCATCATGATCCAGCACGTCGCGGATGGCCATCACCTGCGGGAGAATCATTCTGCCTTCCGGTGCCTCAGAATCGATGGGTGTGATTAACAACACCACATCATCTTTTTTGATAATTCCCTCAAACAAAGCCGGGTTTACGTAAGCAGTTTCTGGAATGGTTTTAAGCAGCAATGCAATTAATTCATCGCGATGGGGGACGATGGTGTTGAAATCAAGAACCGGGGCGTTGGTTTCGAGTCTGATTTTTTCCAACGTACTCTGATTCAGCTTTCTAATATCAGACTTGTTATGAACCAGGATGAAAGGGATTTCCTGGCGGTTAAGCTCACCAATCAGATCTATTTCTTCATGCCCGAATTCATTATTTGAAATTACGATAATACCACAATCGATGGTTCTGATAATATCAAGTGATTTTTTCACCCTTTTACGCCCCAGTTCCCCTTCATCATCCATTCCGGCTGTGTCAATCAGGATAGCTGGCCCAAGGCCGAAAATTTCAATCGATTTTTTTACGGGATCCGTGGTTGTCCCTGCCAGGTCATCAACAATAGCAACATCCTGCTGTACCAATACGTTGATGAGTGAACTTTTTCCCTGATTCCGGCGTCCAAAAATGCCAATGTGCGGTTTAAGATCTTTTCCTTTGTTCATAATGTTTATCGTTTAAAAATGCAAATCCCTTTCGCCGGAACGAATCCTTTCAATACGGCGACAGGTTTCTTTATAAGTTGGATGATCTTTAAGATCACTTAAATTTCTATTGATAACTTTCCAGCCGGATTCCCGGGTAGTCTCAGAAGCATAATCTTCAAGATATTCAGCCAGCGTAAATATGGCATTGGGCGTACAAAAGTCTTTGATAAATCCCGGAACACTAAACTCCATGAAATGCTGACCCGTTCTGCCTTTTCGGTAACAGGCCGTACAGAAAGAAGGTAAATAGTCGTTTTTCACTAATTCTGCAATCACTTCATCCAGACTTCGATTATCGTTGATTAGGAATTGTTCTTTATGAATATTCTGAAGCATCTTAGGATTTTCTGCATATGCACCGAGTTCTAGTTTGGTACCGGCATCAATCTGCGAGCAACCGAATTCCAGCACTTCATCCCTGATAGCAGCCGATTCTCTGGCTGTTAATATCATCCCCGTATAGGGAACTGCTAATCGTAAAATGGCTATAAGCCGAACAAAATCCTCATCACTCACCGCATAACGAGGATCAGTTTCTGAACCCGATGCCGACTGAAGTCGGGGGAAAGAAAGTGTATGAGGGCCGACGCCATAGCAAGCTTCCAAATGGTTGGTGTGACGTATCAAAGCCATAACTTCAAAACGCCAGTCATATAATCCAAACAGCACTCCAAGTCCCAAATCATCAATACCGGCTTCCATGGCACGATCGAGGCTGGTAAGGCGGTAATTATAATCTGCTTTTCTGCCACTCGGATGTTGGAAAGCATAAGCTTCCTGATGATAGGTCTCCTGAAATATCTGGTAGGTACCGATACCTGCTTCTTTTATGGTTCTGAAGCCTTCGATGTCAAACGGAGCTGCATTAATATTCACCCTGCGGATTTCTCCCGGTTGCTTTTTCACCTGATAAACGGTCCTGACGGAATCAGCGATGAACTCGGCTGAATATTGCCGGTGTTCGCCATAAACAAGAATCAGACGCTTGTGGCCATGAGCTTCCAATGCCTCCACGTTGGCAATCAGTTCTTCTTTGTTTAACGTTTTGCGAACAGCCTCTTTATTGGATGCTTTGAAGCCACAATATTTACAATTATTTGAACAATAATTACCAACGTACAAAGGAGCAAACAACACAATTCGATTGCCGTAAACCCGGCGTTTCAGTTCGCGTGCCCCCGATTTAATGATTTCCACAGATTCAGGATCATCCGCTTTGATAAGAATTGCTGTTTCAGCAAGGCTCAGTCGCTGTTTGTTAAGAGATCGGGCTACTACTTTTTTCACATCCTTGGGTGTGGGATTGCTGTTATTCAATGTTTCCCAAATCTCTTCCGGATCGATAAAAGGTTCCATCGAGATATCTGGTAAACTGCATTTTTCAGGATTGAAATTCATGATCTTATTTTTTAGGAAAAATTATTGTAAACCGGCTGCCTTTATCAGGTTCAGAAAGCAGGTCGATGTCAGCCTTATATTGTTCGACAAGCCTTTTTACCAAGGACAATCCGAGGCCACTTCCTGGGATATCTTTGGTTTTACGATTACGAACCCTTACAAATTCACCAAAAACCTGCAACCGCTCTTCTTCTGTCATGCCGATGCCGGTGTCTTCAACGACAACCATCATTTTGTCTTCTTCGCCGTGAATAGAAACCGTGACACTTCCTTTATCGTAGTTGTATTTCACAGCATTGGATATCAGGTTATTAAAAATAATTTCCATTTCTTCCAGATCGGCATCCAGATAAGGCTCTCCCGTTACTTCTAAATGGATATTTACTTCTTTCTGAATAGCAATTGGTTCAAAAGTGTCGATAGCAATTCTTGCAATCTCAGCAAGGTCAACAGGTTTCAGCAATCGTGGCTTTTTCCCGGATTCCAACTTGGTAAGATCGAGCAAATCCAGGATAAGTTTCCGCATCCCCTTTATCCTTTCCAGGGAGCGATCAACCATATGCTGATAATCATCCACTTTATCACCCAGTTGCTTTTCCTGAAGCATATGAAGATAACCTTCCACCGCATTGAGCGGGGATTTTAGCTCGTGTGAGAGTACCGACAGAAACTGAAACCTAAGATGTTTTCCTTCTTTCTGCATCTTGCGTGTCATCCGTTTCAGAAACAGATGCTTGACAATGTTTTCCATTGCAATACGCAGTTCTTCGGGGGTAAAAGGTTTTGGGACAAAGTTGTAGGCTCCGTTTTGCGTCGCTTTAATGGCCAATTCAAGCGAGGCATAGGAAGTTATGATCATGACGGACACATCGAATTCTTTTTCCTTTTTGATTTTCTCCAGTACATCGATCCCCATGATCCCAGGCAACTTATTGTCCAACAATACGATGTCAATAGCCTGTCTTTCCAATATTTTCAGCGCTTCCTCTCCGGTGGCAGCTTCTATAAGCTCAAAACTGAAGTCTTCTTCAATAAAAGGGAAAGCTACTTTGTAGTTTCTGAGAATGCGGACAACTCCCGAACGGATTCCGGGTTCATCATCAACAATCAATACTTTCAGTAGGGCCATGACTTCTTATCTTATGAAAACTATCAGATTTTCAATAATTTATTTATTTCACGATGTAACTGATCAGGGCGGATACCTTTTTCGAGCATCAGGTCGGCATGTACCCACTGGCGGGTGTTATTTTCATCCAGATCGAACTGTATACCTGCCTCAGACGATGCAGAAGTAGTAATCACCACGGGTACTTCAGGATGTTTCTTTTTCGACTGATAAGCCAGGATAAATCCGCTGTCATCCTTTTCCATCATGAGGTCGAGAATCACCAGGTTCGGACTCTTTTGCGATAGAAGTTTTTCACCTTCTTTCTGACTTGAGGCGGTTTGTACATCAAACCCCATTTCTTTTACCATAAATTCCAACTGGAATAAATAATCCGGGTCGTCATCTACAATAAAAATCTTTTGATCTTTTTTCTTTAACATAATCATATAAATTTTTGACTTCTGGGTAACTCAATGGTAAAAATTGTGCCTGTCGGGCCCTCCTCTGATTTATCGTTGCTTTCAACCGTAATGGTGCCTTTGTGCATTTTCACAATCCCATAGCAAAGAGGGAGGCCGAGGCCGGTGCCTTTTCCCACTTCCTTTGTTGTGAAAAAAGGGGTAAATATTTTGTCCATATTTTCTTGCGAGATACCTGTTCCGCTATCACCAATGCAGATAATGACTTTATCATCATCTCCTTCCAGTGATAAAGTCAGGACGCCTCCGTTGGGCATGGCTTCAACGGCATTTTTTTCCAGGTTCGTAAGAACTTGCATCATTTGATCCGTATCCAATAAAATAAGTGGATCAGCTATGCTATTGTTAAATTTTACTTCAATTTTTCTGGGAATAATGACCGATTGGACGGAATGCTGTAAAAACCGGATGAGGTTAACTTCCATTAATCTGGTCTGATTGCGTCGTGCGAAATTGAGCAGTCCTCCAACAATATTTTTACAACGATTGGCTTGTTCTACGATGATGGCTAAATCGTCACGGACAGGATCCAGTAGAGGGAGCTCTTCCATCAATAAATTGCTATACATTGTAATGATGCCCAGCGGATTGTTAAGTTCGTGGGCAATACCAGCCGAAAGTTGCCCCATACTAGCCAGTTTTTCCTGGTGTCTCAATGCCTGGCGCGTTTGAGTAAGCTCGTGGTTTGAATGATTCAAATCTTCTACGCTTCGGTGTAACATTTCGATAGTATTGGGTAAACACATCTCAATTTCTGCCAGCCCCTGCACAATGGCAGTGGCATGTTCTATGCAAGTTGCATATCCGCATGCACCGCAATCGAGAAAGTCTATAGCTTCATTTTTTCCCATAATGTGCAATACATCCTCAATCTTTTCTTTTGAAGGAAATTGCATGCGACGGTCCTCTTTTTTGTGCTTTTGGGTAAGATCCAACCCGGCAAACTCTTCCATATCGTTTTCCCATTGTTCTTTATCAAGATGGGACATCTTAAGCGAAACATAATCGGATATTTTTGATCTTCGGGCATATTTTTTGGACTTATCCGACATGCCTGGTCCCATGATGCAACCATCACAGCAAAGAAGCTCTAAATGCCTTGCTTTTAAAGTATTACTTGTGAATTCATCAATCGCATCTTTAAAATTGTCGTGACCTCCCGCTATAACAACATCTCCGCAGGCAATATCATCGCTCACACCCATGTTTTGCAGCAATCCGTGGCTGACAGGGAAGATACTTCCTCTTCCTGCATATGGAGGATCAAAATCTGAGGGAGTAACAGTTTCGGGATAAATATTTTCTTCTGTCAATAGATCCCGAAGTTCGCGAAAAGTGATAGAAGCATCCACCTCGTCAGATTCGGCTTTCTTTGCGATACAGGGGCCGATAAATACGGCCTTCATCTTTGGGCCATACTTTTGTTTTATCATTCGCGAGGTGGCCACCATTGGTGAAACTATTGGCGACAGTTTTTCAACAAGATCAGGATAGTAATGTGAGATGTAGTTAACGATAGCCGGACAGTCTGAAGATATAATGCGCGTTTCTTCGTTGAGATATAGTTGCCGGTATTTGCGCGCCACCAAATCGGCGCCAAAAGCTACTTCTATTACCTTACTAAACCCGGCAGCCCTCAACATTCCTACAAAAGTTCGATGGTCGTTGATTTCAGAGAATTCAGCAGGAAAACTTGGTGCAATACAGGCCACGATGGATTCGTTTTTCCGGAACAATTCTTTTACCAAATCGATATGTTGAAGAAAAGCTTTTGCATGCTGGCTGCATACATTAACACAGTTCCCACAAGCGATGCACCGTTCTCCAATTACTTCGGCTTGCCCGTTGATAATCCTGATGGCTTTTACAGGACATTCCCTGACACAGGTAAAACATACCCTGCACCGGTCTTTCACGGTGTAAACCAGATTTATATGTTCTCCTTTTTCCATCAGTAATTTCGTTATAACAAGACTTCCCTCTTTTGATAATGCGTATGTAGAAGTTCGTGACTGCGATGACCGAGCGGTTCTCCTAGAAATTCTTTATAAAGTTGTGTGATATGAGGATTATGATGCGACATTTTTATCGAGTCACTGTCATCAATACTGTAGAGACTCCGCATTCTGGCCCTGACATTTTCTTCGCAAACGCCAATAGGTTGTCCGCCGCCGTTAATACAGCCTCCGGGGCAAGCCATCACTTCAATAAAATGAATATCATCACGTCCGTTCCGGATTTCGTCAAACAACTTCCGGGCATTTTTCAAACCGCTGACCACAGCCACTCCAAGCTCAAGGCCATCAATATTAATTTTGCTTTCTTTACGGCCTTCAAGACCCCGGACAGCCTTCACCCTGAAAGCGGTCAGGTCTTTACCGGTTATCAGGTAATGAGCTGTTCGAATAGCAGCTTCCATCACACCACCGGAAGCTGCAAAAATTTTACCGGCGGAAGAACGCATTCCCAGTGGACTGTCTGCTAATTCAGGTTCCAGGTTTTTAATATCAATGCCAAAAAGGTTGATTAACCTAACTAACTCCCTGGTTGTCAAAACAGCATCTACATCTGAAATGCCATCACGGGTCATTTCTTCGCGTTGCTGCTCAAATTTTTTGGCAGTACAAGGCATAATGGCCACAGAATAAATCTGTTCTGAATCCAGGCCATTTTTATCAGCAAAGTAACTCTTAATCAGTGACCCCATCATTTGCATGGGGGATTTGCAGGTACTGAGATTATCAAGCATATCCGGCAGGAACTCTTCGGCATATTTTACCCAACCCGGACAACAACTGGTAACCATAGGAAGCTTACCACCTTTAGAAATTCTTTGCACCAATTCACTACCTTCTTCCATGATGGTGAGATCCGCCGAAAAGGCAGAATCAAAAACATAATGAAAGCCCATTTTTCTTAAAGCAGCATTCAAAAGTCCATTAATATCAAGTCCTGCCGGCAACCCAAATTCTTCAGCCAGGGAAACCGAAATCGACGGTGCATATTGGATCACCATGGTCTTATTTCGGTTGGTAAGCATCTCCCGGATTCCGATAATATGAGATTTTTCGCGTAAAGCACCGGTAGGGCAGGCGAGGATACACTGTCCGCAATTAACGCAACTGGATAAGTTCAATCCATTGTTAAATGAAGTGCCGATTACCGTTTTGCTGCCGCGGCCCGTAAAATCGATGGCAGCAACACCTTCAATTTCTTCACAAACTCTTACACAACGACCACAAAGAATACATTTCTCGGGGTCTCTTACCAAACTGGATGAAGATAAATCAAGATGATGTTTGTTCTTTACCCCGAATATTTTGCGTTCACGCACATTATAATCTTCTGCTAGTTTTTGTAATTCGCAACTGCCATTCCTTTCACAATATAAGCAGTCGTCAGGGTGATTGGAAAGCAGCAGTTCGATAATGGTTTTTCTTGATTCCACAACCCTGGGCGAATGGGTTTTAATATGCATTCCTTCTGCAACGGGCTCTGAACAGGCGGTTGCCAGATTCCGCCGTCCTTCAACTTCAACTACACACATTCTGCAAGCGCCTGTAGGAAATAGCCCTTTCATGTGACAAAGTGTTGGAACTTTGATATTTTGCCGTTGTAACGCTTCAAGGATTGTTTCTCCCTTATTGGCCTGAATCAGTTCATTATTGACTTCTATCTGAATACTCATTTCTGTTTTATTAAGGTTTCACAAAGACCGCATCATATTTACACACTTCCACACAGCTTCCGCAACTGATACATTTATCGTCCACAACGAAATGGGGCTTTTTTCTCGCTCCGATAATAGCCTGAGAAGGACACTTTTTAGCACAAGCCATGCAACCTATGCATTTATCAACATCTATAACAAAAGTGCGGAGGCTGGTACAAGCACCAGCAGGACATTTCCTGTTGAACACATGTTCCTCATATTCTTCACGAAACCATTTCAAAGTACTCAACACAGGGTTAGGAGCCGACTGCCCGAGACCGCAAAGTGAAGTATCTCGGATTACCTGCCCGAGTTTTTCAAGCTGGGTGATACTTTTGAAACGTGCCAGGGCATTGAATTTCTGACCGGAATCGGGTTTGTTTGTGATGGAATTCAGGATTTCGAGCATCCTGCGTGTACCTTCGCGGCAGGGAATACATTTGCCGCAGCTTTCACGCTGGATAAAATCCATAAAAAATTTGGCAATATCCACCATGCAGGTGTCTTCATCCATAACCACCATACCCCCTGAGCCCATCATAGCACCAATGCCGATAAGCGAGTCATAATCAATTGGAATATCCAGATTTACTTCAGTAACACAGCCACCTGAAGGGCCTCCCATCTGAACAGACTTGAAATGCTTGTCATTGGGAATTCCGCCACCTATTTCAAAAATAATCTCTCTGATGGTAGTTCCCATCGGAATTTCCACCAAACCGGTATTCTTTATTTTACCTGAAAGGGCAAATACCTTGGTGCCTTTGCTCTTTTCGGTCCCCATTTTGCTGAACCATTCAGCACCGCGTTGCATAATGCCCGGTAAATTGGATAATGTCTCCACATTGTTGATGATGGTTGGTTTTCCAAAAAGTCCACTTACAGCAGGAAACGGGGGGCGTGGGCGAGGCATACCACGCTTGCCTTCGATACTTTGTAATAGTGCCGTTTCTTCGCCACAGACAAAAGCACCGGCACCTTTTTTTATGAGAATGTCAAGGCTAAAACCGGTGCCGAAAATATCTTTCCCAAGCAATCCGTAAGCTTTAGCCTGGTCGATGGCTTTAATCAATCTTTCAATAGCTAATGGATATTCTGCCCGGATGTACACATAAGCTTTGGATGCTCCGATGGCGTATGCAGCAATACACATTCCTTCAAGCAGCCGATGCGGATCTCCTTCAATGACAGCACGATCCATAAAGGCTCCGGGATCACCTTCATCGGCATTGCAAACCAGGTATTTTTGGTTGGCTTGTTGATTCAGTGCAAATTTCCATTTGCGTCCGGTCGGAAAACCGCCACCACCGCGACCACGCAAACCACTTTTTTCTATTTGATCGCAAATTTCCTGCTGGCTTAATGTTTTCAGCGATTGCAACATAGAAACATAACCCCCGCGAGCGATGTACTCTTCAATACTAACCGGATCAACAATCCCGCAGTTCTTAAGGACCAATCTTGTTTGTGGTTTAAAAAAATAATGATCTTCGATGTACGGAATGTTTTCCCATGCGGTTTCTCCTTCTTCACGAAATTGCCCTAAAACAGGAAGATTCTCCGTATCAAGACTGAAAACCGAATCTAGCAAAGCTGGAACTTTGTCAGCCGTTATTTTTTCAAAACTGATGCGTTTACGTCCAGGTAATTTCACATCCACCAACGGCTCTGAGCTGCAAAGTCCGATACAACCTGTTTTTATGATGTCAGCATCCATTTTATGAGCATCTATAAACTGACGTACGGCCTCCAAAGTATGACCGGCACCCGCGCCCAATCCACATGTCCCTGCTCCAACATAAATAATGGCACGGTCATTCTGATAGCGTCGAATAATCTGTAGTCGACGGGTTGTTTCCTCTTTCGGTTCCAGGTTTTGGAGTACCTCGTTGATTAAGAATGATTGATTTTCTGTTGTTGCACTCATAACTGGACCTCCCTTTCACGATAGCCGTCTAAAATATTTTTGATGGATCCCGGTGTAACCCTTGCATGAAATTCCCCATTGATGCATAAAACCGGAGCTAAACCGCAGGCACCAATACAAGCAACTACTTCAATGCTGAACAGGTTATCACTGGTTGTCTGTCCAGCTTTGATTTTCAACTGCTTTTCTAATTCCTCAAGTACTGTAGCCGAGTTTAATACATGGCAGGCAGTACCCCGACAAATCTGAATATGGTATTTGCCAGGCGCATTAAAACGGAATTGATTATAAAAAGTAGCTACGCCATAGATTTTGCTTGTGGGAACCTGGAGCCATTTTCCGACTTCTACAACTGCTTCTTTCGAAAGATAACCGTCATTTTCCTGGATATCCTGAAGAATAGGAATCAGGTTGTTTCGGGTTTCTTTCGGATAACGGATTAAAATTTCACTAATTCCGGTTTGCATTTTCATGGGGTTAGATCTTTTAATTACAAGGAACTTCGGGGAAAATATGTTCTACTTCCTCTTTCAGTTTTTCTGTATCTATCGGTTTGGGAATAAACCCGTTAACAGGAACCCATACTGATCGACCGGCATCGTCTCTATAATCTATTCCGGCATTTCCCGTGATCATATCCCGGATAAAAATCACCTCGAATTCATTGAAATTGGGATCCTGACGGAATTCTCTGGCCATATCCTGAACATCCGGACGGGTAGTAACCAATACATCAATGGAGGTCTGGATAAGAACTGGAATATCCTTTAAATCAGGTCGTGTAGCAAATACTTTGGCTAATTCAAATCCTTCAAATTGGGTGCTCATGATTACATCAAGGATTGCCAAATCCGGTTTTTCATATTCCAGAATCCGAAGAGCTTCAGCTTTGTTATAAGCGCAAAGAACTTTATGGCCTTTACATGAAAGAATATGCTCCACAACGCTTATCACATCCGGATCATCATCAACAATCATAATTTTACTTTTCAACATGATTTTAGTTTTTTGATTAAATATTGTTATGCTTTTAACATTGTTATAATTTTCACAGCAAAAGTAATTGGATGGAATAAAACTCAAAAGGTAGATTGTTACTCTTTTCACAATAAAATTTCCAATACAATCCGGCAAACAAACCGATACATTTACGCAAACGGACTAGAAGTAAAAAGAGGGAAGCTCAAAGCAGTAAAATTTAAAACAGGGAGTAATTATTGTTATTCAGTATTTTAAAAGTATTTTTAAACAAAACAATTGGCCTCAAGGAGAGGAAATAATAAGAGTAAAAGAAAGGCAGGTACAATGCTATAAAATGCTTTTCCACGATGAAATATTGAAATGGAAAGTCTTAAGATCAGATATGAATCAGGCCGCTTTTGATGGCAAAAGCCAGGAGGCTCACTGTATTTTTGCAATTGGTTTTACTAAGCAGATTGGTTTTATGACCAACAACGGTCCGTTCACTAAGGAATAGCTTATTAGCTATTTCTTTGTTGGTTAACCCCTCAGCAAGAAGCTGCAGAATTTCATTTTCCCGTGGGGTAAGATTCAGATTTTTTTCTTCATCCTCCTCCTGGGCGGTAACTTTTTTGGTGAAATAATCCCAAAGTTCTTCGCTGTAATATGTTTTTCCATGATAAACAGCCTGAATAGCTCGGTCGAGAATATCTTTTGTGATATTTTTAATGAGAAAACCTCTGGCGCCGGCTTCCAACATACTTTGGATATAGGCATCGTCTTTATACATGGTAAGCGCAATAATTTTCAGATCAGGATACATTGTCATTGCTTTGCCTGTCGCGTCAATCCCATTCATGACTGGCATTTCAATATCCATTAACACAATATCCGGGCGTTTCTTTTCTATCTGAGTAATAAAATCCAGGCCATTATCGGCCTCCGCAGAAACATGCGCATATTTAAGGCGGCCGACAGCCATTTTCAGTCCGTTCCTGAAAATTTCGTGGTCATCCACGATCATTACGTTGATAAATGGCTTTTCCATAGAATTATTTTTTAAAATTTTCAATTGCACCTATTTAACAGATGGAACCGAAACAGAAAAGATAAACTTAAGCCGGATACCATTTTCTGCAGGCAACACCTGATAATGTCCGTTTAGCGACCGGATACGAGATAGAATGTTCCGTAATCCCATGCCCCGGTCTTCACTAATAACTACATTTTCAAAATCAAAACCCCGTCCGTCGTCACTGTATTGCAAACTGATTTTATCGTATTGATGCTCCAATACGATTTCTACATTTCGCGCTCCTGCATGCTTTAACGTATTGTTTACCAACTCGGTAATAATACGGTAAAGATTCAGTTCCACTTGCTCTTCCAGTCTTTCAGTATAACGTTCATGATCAAAATCAATATGAATCTGATGAGCATGATTTATTTTGTGACAGAAAGAGCTGAGTGCCTTTACGAGACCATAATCTGTAATGACCTTGGGTGTGAGATTATTTGAAATTTCCCGGGTATTGCGAACCGCTTCATTCAATAATTCCTCTGTATAACGAGCATATTTAATTTTGTCATCAAGACTAAGGTCCTCACTTCCCATCTCATTAATATACAATTTAATAGAGGAAAGCAGAGGGCCTAAACCGTCATGCAATTCTTTAGCAAACCTTGAGCGTTCCTTTTCCTCAGTATGAATAATCGTATTTAATATTTTCTTTTCAATTTCTTTCCTTTCTGTGATGTCTCTTCCCATACAGAGAACATGAGGTTTGTTGTCCAAATCTATCTGCCGGCAATTAATCTCAACAGGAATGGCCCTGTTTTGTTTATCATAAAACTCTGTCTCCATCGAAAAATGATGTTTACTTTTCGTACGTTCCATCATTTCGGAAATACTTTCACTTAACTCAGACGCAGAACGAATAGATTTAAAATGCCTGGTCAGAAGTTCAGCCTTCGGGAAACCCAGCTTTTCACACATTGTGCGGTTCACTTCTTCAATATTGCCAGCTTCATCAATAACAATCACCATGTCGGTAGAGTTGTTAAAGATATTCCTGAATCGATCTTCTGCCGCTTGTTTCTGTCTTTCAATGATATGGGATTTTCGAAGGATTTTACTAAAGTATATTATCCCTATCAACAACAAAACAGAAAGGAGCAGGTCCAGAATAAGTTCTAAAGGCCTAAAAACCTGATTACCCATCGCATCAAAAAACAGATAGAGTTTGTACAAACTCGACATCGATAGGAGTAGGAAGGCACCTGAAATCAATAACCAGGAGCGCTTGGTTATCGAATAATTATAAAAGGTGAAAATGACAAAAAAAGCAATAATCCTTATAAGAAATGTCAATATGATTATGATAGGGGCGAGTGCTGGATGATCAGCGTTCTTACCAGGCTCAAAATAGTTGGTCGCATTGTTTAAAACATTATCAATTGTGAGTAATAACGGTGAAAAGCTGAGTTTATCCAGAATATTGGTCCCGATTCCTGCTTTGAAGACTATAACCTTTCTTTTATACTTTATTTTACTATGGTTTGAAGAATTGCAAACCACCCGGGTGAATTCGGAGCTGCTCTGATGGGAATTATCTCTAGAGTTCAAAGTTCCAAAAAAAATAAGTAATAAGCTTAAATTCAGATAAATATAAAAGTTTTTTTTCAGATACTTTTTCATCAGAAATCCTATTCTTTTTGAGCCGCAAAAATAGAAAAAACTGTTAATATTTTAACAGTTGATATTTAAAAATAGTGGTTCTAACCATACGGCCTTTGAAATAGACTCGCTATGATTTATAGGAGAGGAAGTTACAAATCGAAAATCCAACCTTTTCCCGTTCGGAGCTTTGCTTCTTTCCGAAAATTAGTAAAAGATTTAAAAGGGATTAGCTTCGCTGATCCCAGAGGAGGGAGGTCCAAAGCTAAAACCCAACCTCGCTACGCTCGTAGCTTTTCTTTTAAGAAATATTGTAAAAACTTTAATGGGATTAACTACGTTGATCCCAATGGAGGGAGGTTCAAAACAAAAACC
The DNA here is from genome assembly GCA_964529695.1 of uncultured Lentimicrobiaceae bacterium. Taxonomy (GTDB): domain Bacteria; phylum Bacteroidota; class Bacteroidia; order Bacteroidales; family F082; genus Sulfidibacterium. The sequence continues at coordinate 151 of CAZGZO010000016.1, read as the reverse complement.
CTAACCTAGCTACGCTCGGAGGCTTTTCTTTTTTCAGGCCTTATGAAAGCTCACTTTCACCATCCTGAAAAAAGAAAACCCCACGCTATCGCGCAGGGTTTTTGCTTTGCGGAAGGTAAGGGATTCGAACCCTTGGTACGCAAAAGCGTAC
>CAZGZO010000015.1:0-25915 GCA_964529695.1 uncultured Lentimicrobiaceae bacterium | reverse complement strand
ACAAAGCACCGGAAACTTCTTTATCATCAATACTATCGAAAAAACCAAAAAAACCGTAGTTCTCATTCCAGTGTTTAACATAATTTTCATTGGTAATTGCTCCTATTCGACCTACAACTTTTCCCTTGTCGTCCAACGCCAAAAAATAGTCAGCATCGGCATGTTTAAAGACCAGATTTTTCTTTTTGTCTAAGGTTTCTTTTTGCATGATCCTCAGATCGGGCACATACATTTCGTCCCCTGCGTAGAGATCGTAGGGGACGTTAATGAATGATTTTAAATCACTCTTTGTGGTAACTTTTTTTATCTGAACCATTATTTTGATTTTAGAACGTCCAAATATAGAAGGTTTTTCCGAAATTAGTTAAATTTGCTGGCCTTATTTAAAAAGGCGGAAAACCTATTTTCATCTAATAGTCATAAAATGAGTTATTTACAAAACAGGTCCAAAGCTTATACTGTGCCCCAAAAAGCAAAGGAAGCAGGGATGTACCCGTATTTCAGGGTGTTGGAATCGGGACAGGATCCGGAGGTGAACATGGCTGGAAAGCCGGTGCTTATGTTTGGATCAAACAGCTATTTGGGGCTTACCAGCCACCCCAAAGTGAAAGAAGCTGCAATTGCTGCCATCAAAAAATATGGCACGGGAACGGCAGGCTCGCGCTTCCTGAATGGAACGCTTGACCTCCATATTGAGCTGGAACAGCGTCTGGCCCGTTTTGTACATAAAGAAGCTGCCATCGCTTTTGCAACGGGCTTCCAGTCGAACCTGGGGGCAATCCCTACTGTGCTGGGACGTAGCGATATTGGTATCATCGATGCGCAATGTCATGCTTCCATTATAGATGCCACACGACTGGCATATGGAAAAATCCTCAAATACCGCCACAATGATATGGAATCACTTGAAAAGGTGATGAGAAATCTTAACGGTAATAGTGAACACTCAAATGGCCTTCGACTTATTATCACAGACGGCCTATTCAGTATGGAAGGGGATGTTGCACACGTTGATAAGATCGTCGAAATTGCAAAGAAATACAATGCCTCTGTCATGGTTGACGATGCGCATGGATTTGGCGTTTTAGGCGATAAGGGTTCTGGTACGGCCAATCATTTCGGCTTGGACGACGAAGTTGAGATGATTGTGGGAACTTTCAGTAAATCACTGGCTTCTGTGGGTGGATTCATTGCTGGGAGCAAGGAACTAATCAATTTCCTGCAACACAATGCCCGTAGTTTGATTTTTAGTGCCAGTTTGCCGCCGGCCTCTGCTGCCAGTGTGATAGCTGCCCTGGATATTATCGAAAATGAACCGGAGCATATTGAAAAACTGTGGAAAAACACACATCGCGCCATCGATCAATTTAGAGATATGAAGATGGACATCGGGGAATCAGAAACCCCCATTATTCCTGTTTATATAAGGGATAATGAAAAGTCTTTTATGATTTCACAGATGTTGCTTGAAGAAGGCGTTTTTGTGAATCCTGTGATTTCTCCGGCAGTTCCACCAGAAAGTTCACTGCTTAGATTTTCGATTATGGCCACTCATAGCTTTGATCAAATCGATCAGGCGGTTGAAAAGATTTTTAAGCTTGAGAAAAAGCTGGGTATCCTTCATTAATGTATGATAATCAGCGTATTTCAAAATGATTGCAATATTTTAACAGGAAATAGAGAATTCAAAAAATGATTGGATAGTTTGCGAACCCACCCCTATGCCCCTCCAAGGAGGGGATTATTGGAAATCATTTTCTGAATTCTATCTAAGCGGAAATAATCAGGCAATAAATACCATATATCCCCTTTTGGAAGGGGTGAAGGGGTAGGTCAGTTAGAAAATATATTTATTGGCTGATTTTAGGTACTTAAATTATAAGTATCAATTAACTTTAAAATAATCTCAATTTATAATTCAAACCAAGTCTTGACCTGTGATGTTTTATCAGCTTCTTTTGCATGATAAAACTCATTGGTTAAGGTGTTGTAGTGGTAATCCTTTGACCACACGTCATAGTTTTTGACCATTTCTTTTACCGCCAATATCACGATATCCAGCTCCTCATCTGTCATGGTAGGATGTAATGAAAGCCTTATGAATCCTGGCTTTTGTGAGTGATCTCCTTTGCTGATCATATCCGTAATTCTATGCGACTCTTCCGGTCCGATTCCCAGAAGAATATGCCCGTAGGTGCCGGCACAGGCACAACCGCCCCGAACCTGAATTCCGAAATGGTCATTTAAAAGTTTCACCGCAAGGTTATAATGAATCCCATCAATATAAAATGAAAAGACACCCAGCCTGTCTTTTACATTATCTGCAAGAATGTGTAAACCTGGAATATCCGAAAATCCTTCAAAAGCTTTTTGAATTAGCTCTTCTTCTCTTAGACGAATGTTTTCCGTACCCATTTGCTCTTTGACTTCGACTGCCATTGCTCCACGAATAGCCTGTAAAAATCCAGGTGTTCCCCCATCTTCTCTTAATTCGATGTTGCTGAAATACATGTGCTCGCCCCAGGGATTGGTCCATTCTACTGTTCCACCTCCCGGCTGATCAGGAACTTGTCTGTGATACAGTAATTTATTGAAAATCAACACACCTGAACTTCCCGGACCTCCCAAAAATTTGTGCGGTGAAAAGTAAATGGCATCCAGCCTTTCCAGATCATTTTCGGGGTGCATGTTGATATCGATGTATGGGGCAGAGGCCGCAAAATCTACAAAAGCCAATCCTCCATGCTGGTGCATAATGGCTGCAAGTTCCCGGTAGGGAGGAATAATACCCGTAACGTTAGATCCCCCTGAAAATGCACCTATTTTCATTTTCCTAGCCTTATATTTTTCAAGCTGGTCACGGAGCTCCTGAAGATTTACTCTATTGTGTTCGTCAGGTTCCAATACAACTACATCTGCTATGGTCTCCAGCCAGGATGTTTGATTAGAATGATGTTCAAGATGGGTAACAAAAACGACAGGTCTTTCGTCTCTGAGGTTACATTTTCCTTCTTCGTAAGTGGGGCAATATTTTAGACCTAAAATACGCTGAAGCTTATTTACCACGCTGGTCATTCCCTGGCCATATGTGATAATCACATCATCAGGACCTGCGTTAACATGATCCTTGATCTTCTGATGCGCATAATGATAGGCTTTGGTCATCATTGTACCGGTTTCTGTAGTTTCTGTGTGAGTATTTCCCACAAACGGACCAATGATTCTGGCTATTTTTTCTTCAATAGGAGCATACAAACGTCCACTGGCAATCCAGTCGGCATAAATCATCTTTTTTACTCCATAAGGGCTTTCAAAATATTGATTGTACCCGATGATATTTTTTCTGAATTTTTCAAAATATTTTTCCAACGATCTCATACCTGTAAAGGTTAAATTTATCCCATCTATCGAAAAAAATAGCCTCTTCAATATATGAAAAGGCTGAATTATGTTATATAAAAAACAATATTTTGCGACAGAAAGAATGATATTTACAACAACAATTGTCCATGTTCAGCTGAATTAAACAGGCAAATATAAAATTTTTACTTTGTCAAAGGCATCACATTAATTCGGAAATTATTATAAATCTTTATCTGAAAAGAAAATATCACATATTAATTTCATGAATAAAAAACAAGTGCGAATTTCTAAAAGAGAGTTCTTATTCAAGCCAGGGGTCCATATCCGTGTTAGGATTGGCGTATATGTCTGTATTTTGGTATCTTAGAATTGTTTTTATGAATTCTATTTTCCCTAAAGCTTCTTGGTTTTGTGGATCAAGTTCCAATACTTTTCTGTAATCATTACTGGCCTTTCCCAAATCATTCATGCTAAAAAGTAGCTCAGCCCTTGAAAAGTACAAATCAACGTCATCGGGCTTTTCTGCGATACGGTTGTTGTATTTTTCTAGTGCTGATTTTGAAATCCCTTTATTATCAGATTTTTGTATGTTTTCTAAATTTTTATTTTCCTCTGCTTTCATGTCCATAAATTCAGGTAGCAAATATAGAGACAAAATGTGTTAGCCATTAACTTTTATACAAAGTGGTCGGCTGTGAGGAATAATTTGGTACATTTCTGATACCTGATTTATAGCAAAAATGTTGTTTCCGTATTGTTCTTTGCCCTTGTTACGTTGAGTTGGAAGTTTGTTGTTTTCAGTCGGTAAGTAATTCCCCTAATTTTAAGTGGAAGGCAGATTTAGCAAGATTTTCTGCCGGGAAATCCGTATCTTCGCAATCTGGTTAAACTAAAAAATAATACCATGAGTCAAAAGAATATAGATTGGGCCAACCTGGCTTTCGGGTATTTTAAAACTGATTTAAATGTAAGGAGTTATTTCCGCGATGGAAAATGGGGTGAGCTGGAAGTTACATCGTCTGAATATGTTCCGATTCACATAGCAGCAACCTCGTTGCATTATGGTCAGGAAGCTTTTGAAGGATTGAAAGCTTTCCGTGGCAAAGATGGAAAAGTAAGAATTTTCAGATGGCAGGAGAATGCGAAAAGGATGCGTAAATCCGCCTATGGCATCATGCTTGCTGAGGTTACGGATGAACTTTTTTACAATGGTGTCACAACAGCAATTAAAAAGAATGCCGATTATATTCCGCCTTATGGTTTTGGTGCGTCGCTTTATGTTCGCCCGCTCTTATTAGGTACTGGTCCGCGAGTAGGTGTAAAACCGTCTGATGAATATTTGTTTATGGTTTTTGTAAACCCGGTAGGACCCTACTTTAAAGAAGGTTTTAAACCCGTTGCCGTTCAAATTGTACGTGATATCGATCGGGCAGCACCTTTGGGAACCGGAAAATATAAAGTCGGCGGCAATTATGCAGCTGGTATGAGAGCCACTGAAAGAGCTCATGATGAGGGATTTGCATCCGTGCTTTTCCTAGACTCACTTGAAAAGAAATATATCGATGAGGCCGGTCCGGCTAACTTCTTCGGAATCAAAGACAATACTTACATCACACCACAAAGTGATAGCATTCTGCCTTCTATCACAAACATGAGTCTGGAACAGATTGCGAAAGATTTGGGTATGAAAGTGGAACGCAGAAGAGTTCCTTTTGAAGAGCTTTCCACCTTTGAGGAGGTAGGTGCTTGTGGTACGGCTGCAATCATTTCTCCGATTAAGAAAATTGTTGACAAAAGCAACGGTAAAACATTCACTTATGGTGAAGAAGCAGGTCCGGTTAGTACGAAATTATATAATCAATTAAGAGGTATTCAGGAAGGCACGGTGGAAGATGTCCACGGCTGGAATACAGTCATAGAAGGAATTTAATGTAATCCCTTTTCTCTTCTCAATAATTAAAGGCTGCCTTATCGGTGGCCTTTTTTCGTGATGATTGTTGAATGATGAAAGGTGATAGAGTTGATTATCATTCTCCTGGGCGGTTAAACGGGCTGTTCGCTCTAGTCCCGGTACCGCAGACCTTGTTCCGTAACGGCTTGCAAGGGGCTTCCTCCGGTCGCCCTTGCCGCCTACTCCACATCGGCCTCCGCCACCGGGCGCTGCCGCTTCCATCCCTACCGCTTTGGATGTTAGGATGTGATGTTAGATGTTAAGATTTAAGATGTGCGATTTACAATGTACGATGTTGTGTGGGGCCATGATAAAAATCCCCGGTACAAGATCACTTAGTCACATCTTTTAAAACGGCCAGAAATTATTGTCGTTCCAAATCTCTTCTTTCAAATCTTCACTAAGACGAAACAACAAGTGATGATGTCCTCTTTCCCATTCAGCAAGCATGGTATAAACGGCTTTTTCTTCAAGACTCACCGCTTCTTTTGCCCTTGTGGCGTAAACCTCGATGGCTTTATTCTCAAAATTAATAGCTGCATTTATTGCGGCTGCCTCAAAACTAGCAGCATTAATTTCCTTTTTGATTTGATTAGTCAGGATGTCCTCATTACTGTCGTGATCCGGGTGAATATCCGGGGTTATAAATTTGTGGTTTTTTACATAACTCTGAGCTTGTTTTGTCAAAAATTCAATATGGTCATTTTCTTCTTCGGCCATGTCCTCAAAAATCTTTTTTGCAGATTTACTTTCACTGTTCCGGGCGGCCTGTGTGTAAAATGCTTTTCCCTGCCTTTCTAGCAGTATTGCGGTTTTCAAAATTTCTAAAGCTGTATCTTGTTGTTCCATGATATAAATTTGTTTTTCTCAAAATTACTAATTTATTGCTGTAACCAGCGGTTGAATAGTTATAAATTAAGAGTGCAGAAAAAATAAACATTCTTTTTCCCAAATAAAAAAGATTGCGTAGGTTTGTTAAAGAACGTATAAACCTATTTCTTTGGAAAACAAATCAGAAATTTTTGGTAAGCTTCTTATACAGTATAACCTTGGGAAGTTGCTAAATATGAAAGCGTTGCCGGCTTCTGGCTCAAATCGGGAATACTTTCGGTTGACGGTGAAAAAACCAGCCGCAAAAGAAAATTTCATGGGTGTATTTCATCCCGAAACTGGAGAGAATAAGGCTTATTATTATTTTTCGAAGCATTTTATAAAAAAAGGCATGAAAGTACCTCCAATTTTTGCTTTCACAGAGGATTTCAGGTATTTCATAATCAAAGATTTGGGCGATGAAACGTTGCTGAATATTCTTGAAAAGGAAAAAATTTATAGCACTGATGAAGATATAGTAGCGCTTTACAAACCGGTGATTGATGATTTACTGGACTTTCAATTGGAAGGTATTCAGGATTTGAATCTCGAATATGCTTTTCCTGTGGCAGCATTTTCAGCGCAATCTGTGAAATGGGATTTGAATTATTTCAAGTATTATTTCATCAAAAGTCACAACCTGGACTTTGATGAGCAGAAACTTGAAGATGATTTTGATGCTTTTACGCAGAGAATAATGTCTGCTGAAATGAACTATTTCAACTACCGTGATTTTCAGGCACGTAACATCATGCGCTTTGAAAATAAATGGTGGTATATTGATTTTCAGGGTGGTAGAAAAGGTCCGCTGGCTTATGATTTGGTGTCGCTTTTATATCAGGCCAAAGCCAATCTGTCTGAGAACGTCCGTAGCCAACTTCTGGCTTATTACTTGATGCGTTTGGATGAAAGAATGCCCGGAAAATCTGCAGATGTTAAAGTAAATTTTAAAAATTTTGTCTATTTCAGATTGATGCAGGTGATGGGCGCGTATGGATTTCGGGGACTGTTTCAGCGGAAACCGCATTTTATTCAAAGCATTCCTTTGGCTATTGAAAGCCTTTCCTGTCAAATGAAGTTGCAGCCTGTTTCTGAGGAGTTTGATGAACTGAAGAAGGTGTTTAATCAAATAATTGATTTAAAATCTCGATATGAATCTCCAAAAATAGAAGAATCTGTTTTGACAGTTACCATCAACAGTTTTTCCTATAAAAAGTCGGGAGTTCCTTTGGATTATACAGAAAATGGTGGTGGTTTTGTGTTTGACTGTCGTGCACTTCCAAATCCGGGAAGAATACCAGAGTTGATGAGTTTTAACGGGACCGAACCTCCCATCATAGAATTTCTTGAAAAAGAAAAAGATGTGCACCGTTTTCGGGAAGATGTTTTCCATTTGATTGACCAAAGTATAGATAATTATCTGGAAAGGAATTTTAATCATTTACAGGTGAATTTTGGTTGTACGGGAGGTAAACACCGCTCCGTTTTTATGGCGGAAGCATTGGCTAAACATTTGGGAAAAAGGGTAGGAGTGAAGGTTATAATTTATCATAAGGAATTGAAGTAGCATATCTAAAGTTCCTAATTGATGTTAATGCATTGAGCAACCGGGTAGTTCGGAGTAGATTATATTTAAATGTACGTCATTGCGATGAACAGGGGAGGGTTTTGTGAAAGCGTGAAGAAGCAATCTTATTCAACATGCAAATTTCTTAATTAAGAGATTGCTTCGTCGTAACTCCTTACAATGACGAAATAACATAGTTTTGTGAACTGAAAATAGTTTGTCGAAGTAAAATAATTTCTTAAAAGAGTAGGAATGAAAGCGATGATTCTTGCTGCCGGTAAAGGCACGCGTTTGGGGCTATTGACAAAAAGCAAACCAAAGGCATTGGTTCCTTTTAATGGGAAACCTATGCTGGAAAGTTTGATTCTTCGATTAAAAGATCAGGGATTTCAAGAAATACTCATCAATGTGCATCACCAAGCAAAGCAAATCATGCAGTTTGTAAAAGAACATGACTCTTTTGGCTTGGATATTCAATTTTCGCATGAAAAAGGCAAGTTACTTGATACGGGTGGGGCCATTGCCTTTGCCCAGGAATTTATTCAGGGTAGCGAACCGGTTTTAATTCACAATGTGGATGTTTATTCTGATCTTGATTATCGGGAGATAATTTACCATCATATAGATAGTCAGGCATTTGCAACCTTAGTGGTGCGTGAAAGGGAAACCAGCCGGAAACTCCTCTTCGACAAAGATTTGCAACTCAAAGGATGGGAAAATCAACAAACCGGCGAAAAAAGGTGGACTCAAAAATCGGAAGAAAATTTGACCAGTATGGCTTATAGTGGTATTTATGTCGTGTGTCCCGGTTTTGCGCGGAGTATTCCTTTCAAAGGCGCTTTTTCCATCATCGATGCCTGGCTGGAAATGGCTTCAAAATACCCCATCTGTGCGTGGGTTGACAAAGATTCCTGTTGGTATGATTTAGGAACACCCGAACGGATTAAAAGGGCAGAGGAAGAACTTAAAACGGATAGTACTTCATAAAAAAATCCGGAAGCAAAAACTCCCGGATTTCTTCTTAATTCAATTTGATTTCTTACAAGTGAATCACTTCATCATAGGCAGCTGCAACAGCTTCCATAACGGCTTCTGACATCGTTGGATGCGGATGTACCGCATTGATGATTTCGTGGCCTGTAGTTTCCAGCTTGCGGGCTACAACAACTTCAGCAATCATTTCAGTAACATTCTCACCAATCATGTGGCAACCCAGCCATTCGCCGTATTTGGCATCAAAGACTACTTTTACAAATCCGTCTTTTTTGCCTGCAGCACTGGCTTTTCCGGAGGCTGAGAACGGGAATTTCCCAACCTTGACATCAAATCCGGCTTCTTTGGCGGCTTTTTCAGTCATACCTACGCTGGCCACTTCAGGACTGGTGTATGTACAAGCAGGAATGTTGCCGTAATCCAACGGTTCCACGTCAAGGCCAGCAATTTTTTCCACGCAGGTAATTCCTTCATGTGAGGCCGTGTGAGCCAAAGCAGGTCCGTGTACGATATCGCCAATTGCATAATAACCAGGAACACTGGTTTGATAGAAGTCGTCTACCGTAACTTTTCCCTTTTCGGCTTTGATTCCAACATCTTCCAGACCAATACCCTCCAGATTTGTGGAAATTCCAACAGCAGAGAGAACAATGTCTGCTTCCACTTCTTCCATGCCTTTTTTCGTCTTGATGCTGACTTTGCAGGTTTTGCCTTTTGTGTCAACCTTTTCCACAGAAGAATCAAGCATGATTTTCATTTTGGCCTTTTTGAAGGAACGAGCCAGCTGTTTGCTTACTTCTTCATCTTCTAACGGAACTACGTTGGGCAGAAATTCTACCAGCGTAACTTCCACGCCCAAAGAGTTATAGAAATAGGCAAATTCAGATCCTATGGCTCCGGAACCCACAACCACCATGCTTTTTGGAAGTTTCTCAAGGGTCAGTGCCTGACGATAACCGATGATCTTCTTACCATCTTGCGGTAGGTTAGGCAGTTCGCGTGAACGTGCCCCTGTGGCAATGATAATGTGGTCGGCTTCATAATCGGTCTTTTTGCCTTTAGCATCTGTTACTTCGATTTTCTTTCCTGGTTTCAGTTTTCCAAAGCCTTGTATCAGCTCTATTTTATTTTTCTTGAAAAGAAATTGTACGCCTTTGCTCATGCCGTCTGCAACTCCACGGCTTCTTTTAACCATTACACTTAAATCCGGGGCAACCGAACCGTCGATTTTTACACCGTAATCAGCAGCATGTTGCGCATAATTAAAGACTTGTGCGCTTTTCAACAATGCTTTGGTGGGAATACAACCCCAGTTCAGGCAGATACCGCCGATTTCAGCTTTTTCAATGACAGCAACTTTTTTGCCAAGCTGCGATGCCCTGATGGCGGCAACGTAACCCCCGGGGCCACTTCCTAGTACTAATATTTCATATTTCATCCTAAAATAATTTTATATTCAATGTAGGATGGAACTTCCCATCCAATTTTTATTTAATAGCTAATAAAGTTCTGAATAAAAATTGAATGGAGGTTTCATCTTCGCATATTTAATATTATTTGCAAAAATAATATTTCACGGGCTTTTAACCCTTAATTTTCGTAAATAATTTTTCATGATTCTAAATAACAGGTCAAATTTGTCCGCTTTATTCGTAATTTAGTGCTGTAAATGAAATAAATGGAGTTCGGAAAAGCAAATATTAGGAAGCCTTCTTTTGCTGGGAGTTTTTATCCGGCTGGGAAAAATGCCGTGCTGGATTTATTGCATGACTTTGACAAAGATTCAAAAGATTATCTTTCTGATTTTTATAAATCTTTTGATTTTAATGGTCTACACGGATTAATTGTTCCTCATGCCGGATGGGTGTATTCTGGAAAAACGGCTTTTATGGCTTATCACTTACTGAATGAATGCAATTGTGAAAATATTGCACTCCTGGGACCATCACACAGGCAATTTCTTCAAGGGGCGTGCACGGATGATCATAAATTCTGGGAAACTCCTTTAGGAAACTGTCCTATCATAAAAGACGATTTTTTTATAAAAGATAGAAATCTTCATGCGGAAGAACATTCGCTGGAAGTCCAGATGCCATTTATTCATTATTTTTCTCCGGCATCACATATCTTGCCCGTTGTTGTTGGCGAAATTACTGAAGACCAGGCAACAGAGTATGCTCATTACCTGATGGAGAAAAATTATTTTATTATAATTAGCTCAGATTTAAGTCATTATCATCAACTCGGGGAGGCGAGGGTCATAGACGGTAAGACTATAGAGAGCATTGAAAATGCGAACGAAAGTCACCTCGAAGCCTGTGGAAGCAGGCCTTTAAAAATTGCATTTGTCATGATGCGCGAATTAAATCTGAAAGCTCATTTGATTAATTATTCCACATCAGCTGAGGCCTTTGGAGATGCTTCTTCCGTGGTAGGTTATGGGAGCTTTTGGTTTTGAATTGATTAATTCCCCAACCACCTTCACTAATTACGACTTTCTATCTTCCTCTTCAAAGGCTAACACTTCATAAACTTGATAGGAAGCATTGAGATAATCACCGGAGGATATTCCAGCTTTGCGAGCCAGATGCATGAGAAAATTTTCCGGACGGTCAACTTGTCCCCAAACCTGCGGCAGAAAAGTAGCTCTGTAAGGTCCTGATTGTAAAACTACTCCCTTACCTTCTACCAGCCTAAAAAGTTCTTCTTTAGTATTGAAATTAATCGGTTCCGGCTTCGACAAGATACTGATTTCAATAAGAGAGGTGTTGAGTTCTGTTTCTTCCAATGGCTCAAAACGGCTGTCTCCAAAAGCTGCCATCATGCTGTTGCTAATCAAATTTTCCAAAAACGTTTCCCCGCTACGGGCTTTAAGGGTACCTATACACCCTCTGAGTTTTCGGGATTGAGCTTCCTTTGAGTATAGCGTTACAAAACAGCTGATTACATCTTGTAAAATGGGAATATTCAGTGTAGCGTATTTGGCCAAAAGTTTCGCTTTGTGTTCATAATATGCATCGTTTTGCTCATAAAGGTAATTCGGATTACAGTTTTCTTCAAAACTAGATCGGATGACATCTCTCGAAATTGAAAGCAATATTTTTTTTTCTGATTGGGTTAATTTAAGTTGAGCTGTCATATGTCAATAATTTATCATGAAAACACCGGGAAGTTTATTTCCACAGTTTGGACATTGGCCCTCTTTCAAATGTAAGTACGCCAGTTCAAACCTGTTTCTGATGATAAGTTTTTGTCCGCATTTAGAGCAATACGTAACGTTGTTTTCCCCCGGTGTGTTTCCAATGTAAACATAACGGAGCCCTGCTTCTAATCCTATTCTTCGAGCTATATCCAGCGTTTTTACGGGTGTAGGTAGTAGGTTATTCATTTTATAAGATGGGAAGAAACGAGATAGATGCCAGGGGATATCTTTGGATATGGAGGCGATGAAATTTGCAATGGCTCTTATTTCTTCATCTGAATCATTTTCTCCAGGAATGATTAAAGTTGTTATTTCAATCCAAATACCCTTTTTGTGAGCCGAACGGATGGTCTCCAATACTGGCTCCAGCCTTCCTTTACAAAGCCTGCGATAAAATTTATCGGAAAAGGATTTCAAATCGATATTCATAGCATCTATCTTACTACCAAGAAGTTTCAATGCTTCTTTGCTTTCAAATCCGTTGCTTATATAAACATTTTTCAAACCTCTTTTTTTAGCTTCTGTGGCCAAATCCAGCACATATTCAATAAAAACAATGGGCTCATTATAAGTATAGGCAATGGACTTGCAACCTTGGCTCTCAGCCATTCCAACAACTTCATTTACACTTAAATATTCTCCCCCAACCTTATCGCCGCGCATTTGGCTGATGTCGTAATTCTGACAAAAATCACAGTGGAAATTACATCCTGCAGTTCCCAAAGAAAGCGTCCTGCTTCCCGGAAGAAAATGATACAGCGGCTTTTTTTCGATGGGGTCAGAATGGACAGCGATGGGATTTTCATAAACATTGGTAAAAAGTTCTCCATCAATATTTTTGCGAACGCCACAGATACCAAATTGTCCCTGTTTGATGATACAGTAATGAGCGCAGGCAAAACAATGCACTTTTTGTTCCGCCAGACTCTCCCATAAAATAGCACTATGGAAATGATTCTCAGACATGGGAACTTTAATTTTCTTTAAAATTACTTGAAAAACGTGCGCCCCCGAAATTTCAATTGGATTTTTTAGAACAAAATGGGTTTTCAATTTTGGTGAATTTATGGATTGACCGACAAATTGCCCTGTCGGATTTTTCCGCTAAAGTTCTTTTTGCAATTTGGTTGGTTTGTGAGAATTAAAGTAAATACACTTGCCTTAATGTTTTGAAACTAAGTTTATACATGATATCTTTGAAACTAAAATATTCTTTGGTAAATAACTAAAAACTTTGTGATTTGAGAAAAAAATTAAAGACTTGCTGATATTTAGAATGCTGTTAAAGGTCCCGGTTCCGTGGGTATTCATTTTGGCTTATCTGATTGGCGTTGCATTTCAGTATTTTTTCCCTGTAAAAATTCATTCCGCAGGAGTGTCGCTGATTATTAAAATTGCGGGCGTGGTGGTCTTTGTCTCAGGAGGGTTGTTAGCTGCATGGAGCTTGTTCATTTTCCGCAAAGAGAGGACCACTACTGTTCCCGGTAAAAGCTCCAAAAAGATTGTCGACTACGGACCTTACAGATTTTCACGGAATCCGATGTACGTAAGCCTCATTTTAGCCTATTTGGGAGAAGCCGGATTGTTGACTCAATTGTGGCCTGTAATTTTGCTACTGCCTGTATTTTTGTATGTTAATCAGGTTGTGATACCTTTGGAAGAGGAGATTTTAAAGAAGGACTTTAAAGAAGCGTATGAAGGATACCGTGCCCAGGTAAACCGATGGTTTTAAGGCCCTTTAAGTTAAGATAGAACTTACTGAAATTGAAGCATTAAAATTTCGTTAGAACATAAAATCCTGGAACAGCAGAATAGAGAATCAGAAGAATCAGGTTCATAAGCCTTTTTCTTAAAAAAAACTGCCTTGTTTCGCTCCATTCTTTTCCCTCGTATATACCTGGTATTCGTAATTCAGATTCGAAAAAAGTTTCTAAATATTTAATATACAGATATATACGATAGAATTCTGGTTAACTTTTTGTTGAATTCAATTTCGTACTATGTGAAGCTTAAGAAAGAAGTAAAAATTCCGAAGCAACATTTATTTGTTTTTAATTCAGGCACACGGGACAGATACGGCGTTTTATCTTGTCTCTGAAGGCAAGTTCAGGAAGTCCTGTTCCCTTTTGTAAAAGTGGGATGTAGTCTTGTGATATTAAATAAGCCCTTTTATAATTAACAAAAATCAGGCAATTCAGTGACTGAAACGATAGAAATTCTGCCTTTTTTTTGTTGGAATTATATTAAATAATTTGTATCTTAGCAAGATAGGAAAACTAAAGAATTATTCTTATCCCGTGCAAGCTTTTTGGAGAAGAAATTCTTTTTTCGAAGGTTGAAAACCCTACTGAGAAGACCGCCTATTATTAAATAACTTTGGCAGGAAATGGCTATTAACTCCGGAAATTAACTAAAATAACAACTAAAGAAACTAAAACTACAAACCACACACACGTCTTCAGACCTTTTGGCACTTATCCCAAATTCGTTGTATAACGTTTTCTTTTAGCGTTGTCGCTTTGCAATTGTAAATCTCCAATGTGCTCATAGTCTCAGCCGTTGTGGCTCAAAGAAAAAGATTATGAAAAAATTTTACACACTACTTATCATTTTAATGATAGGCACCCAGACATGGGCGAAGGAAAACAGTGGCCCCTGCACTCCTGAAAATTCCACCGGCTACAAAAATTCATTGAATGAAACCCTGTTTTTTGATGATTTTGAAGAAACCATAAGTAGCGATGCCACTTTTACAAAATGGACTACTGAAAATTTGGAAGGTTGGCATTACTGGCACATCATACCCGGGGGCGGTAATCCTGGCCAATGTATGCGTTTCGAAAATACCGACCTGAACCAGGATGATTGGTTAATTACGAAACCCATCAATTGTTCCGGAGCTGAAAACTTAAGGGTTAATTTCTCTCATTTATTTCATGCCAGCAAAGTGCCTCCTAAATTGTATTATACCAGCCAATACAACGGACATGCCAGTGAGTCTGTTTGGAAAGAACTCAGTTATTCGTATGGTGAAAATGAAAATCAATGGTATCAAAGTGAGGATTTTATTATTGAAAATCCGGGAGATACAATTTATTTTGCATTTCATTATCAGGCGGCGGCAAACGAAGGCACTTATTTTTTACTCGATAATTTCAAGGTTCAAAGTTACATCCCATCTGCCCCCTTTGTTAAAGTTGGTTCATCGGAACATTTTGAATTTTATACAAATTATGCCGACAGCACAGAATTTTATATAGGGATGACAGATAAATTGGAGAAACAATTTAATAAACTGGCATCGATATGGGAAAAGCCGGAAAGCAGTGTGAAAATTTATGAGAAGAAGCTTAAAGTCTATTATTCTGGTTTAAATGATATTAGTTTATTTGATGAAACTACTCCTGATTGGAAATCCGGATTTTATGATGCAGCCAAGCTTAGCATTTATTTATCTCCCATTGATAAAGCAATTAAATCTGATCTTTACCCGGATATCGGTGTTTTAGCTGTAAGTGAGCTATCTCAACTATTTTTAACTACGTACAATAATCTGCAATATTTGAATGATGAAGAAAGCAATTTCATAGAAAGCTTTGGATTATATGAAACCGGTCTTAGACCCTCAAGGACTAATATAAACCTGGCTCTTGGAGCATTAGGGCATGAGCCATCGGTGGCTGATGTAAGAGGCTTGGAGAAGCTAAGCAGCGAAACCGGACGGGAATTGTGTGTTTCTTTTGTTGAGGCATGTGTTTTGGGAAGAGCTACAGAACATTTATATCCAGTTTATTATGAGGAACTTTGGAAACAACATTTGCACTATTTTTATCAGATTGATGAAAGCATTGCATTAAGACAAGCTAAACATAGTGATCACTTCAATATTTATTGTATTCCAAGAGACGATGAATGGGTTGATCATATTTATAATAAGCTTGAAGAGCTATTCACGAGGTATACAAATACCTATGAGCTAAACATTCAACATCCAACAAACGTAATGATATACCCGGATGAAGAAACGGGCATGGCACTTACTGGCAATGGAAGGTACAATGGAGGAGTAGGAGAAGGAACTGATAATTATAATATGCTCTCCCCTAATTATTCAAATAATGAAGTCGAAGTATTGGATGGTTTAGTAGGACATGAATTTTTTCATGTAATACATATGAACATGATATCCGTTAATTGGATACCCTATTACAAATTTTATATGGAAGGACTAGCCGATTTTATGGCAGTAGAGAATTTCAATCCCAGAAATGCAATTAGTTTTTACCAGGTAGAATGGATGATAAAAGCTTTTTACAATACATTTCACCGTGATCCGACACTGGAAGAAATAATGGCAAATACCTATCAGGATAATCCGGCGATCGGATACATAGATCCTTATTTACTCGGCTCTATTTTTTACAAATATTTAATAGATGAAAAAGTATCAACCTACCTCGAGTTAAAAGCTTTCTTTGGTGGAGGAGCTAATTGGGATGTTTTTCAGAAAAGCTACGGTGAAATTGATAAAGGCTATATACGTTACATAAAAGCTATGATTGGATTTATTCCACCTGATAATTTAACTGAAATACCTTATGAAGAACCATTTAATAATTTTGATATGGGTTGGACAAAACCAAATTACAATATCTCAGATAATTGGGAAATAACTAACGGTGGTCTAAATGGTGGAAATTGCGCACGATTTTATATTTACAGTGACCAAAACACACCGATTAAATCATGGTTAATTTCTCCACCGTTGAATGCTAAAAATATGGGAAAAGTTGTTTTTTCGTTCGATTATAAAAGGTATGGTGAAGGTTCCGAGTTGGAAGTATTCTATACCGGTAAATTTGATGGAGATACCGAAAAGTCAAATTGGAAATCGATTCAAAAAGTTTCATTGGCTGACGCATTTGATTGGAAAAATTCAGGAGAAATAACCCTTCCTGCACCTCCTGATACGCTGTTTTTAGGAATTAGGTATTCATCACCGGGAGAACAACACCAGCAGGTTTACGTTGATAATTTTATTGTTAAAAGCAACACAACCGGGATAAGCGAGACTGCATTTGAAGATCTTGGTTTCACCATTTACCCCAACCCTGTCTCCAGCGAATCAGTTGTTTCATTTAGAACAAAAACAAGCGGAAAAGTGAACCTTTCAATTTTTGATATTCAGGGCAGGAAAATATTCACACTGCTGGATGAAAAACTCCCCACAGGAAATCACACGGTTCCTATAGGGAATTATATCATGGAAAACGGAGTTTACTTTTGCCAATTATCAACTGCTAATACCTCTTCAACTCTAAAGTTTATAATTAACAAACAATAGCCTCATAAATATTTTGTCTCCTTTATATTTTTAAGCGGGATTCTTTTTACCAGTTCACAGAAAGAACAGGTCAATTTGCCTGCTTGAAGGGAAGTAATTAATTTTTTTGAAGAAAATGATTTTTCCATTTTGGGGAATGTGAAAATATTGTACTTTTGCAGCCTGCAATTAAGAAGCAACATATATCTGCTGCATAATTGGATACCTGCCAGGTAGGCAGGAGGCACCAAAGCAAAGAGAAAGATGTGGATTATGTCGCTTTGTTCTTAAAATATTGGACCTGTAGCATAACTGGATAGTGCACCTGACTACGGATCAGGAGGTTGGGGGTTCGAATCCCTCCAGGTTCACTACTAAAAAAGCCCGTGGATAACACATCTGCGGGCTTTTCCATTAAATATTACACAAGTTCCGGTTATCCTTTTGAAGTTCCAAATGTTTTTGTTACTTCAACAGCAATAACCATAAGTGCCAGGGCACCTAGAAACGCTGGAATGATATAAACCATATGGTAATTCCAGCCCATGAACCAGTGTCCCAATACAGGGGAACCCAACCACCCGCCTATCCATGCGAAAATAATTTCACAAAAGATTGAGTTCCAATTCTCTCTTGCTTTGTAATTAAATACAAAATGCAAAACTAAAGCGACAATCATTGCGATTGCCAACAAAATAATAAAACTGATAAAGTTCATACCAATCATAATTTACCCTCCTGTTTTTGGTTAAACAATTAATTAGGAATGCATTATGAATAAAAACATAGTGCGCAAAACGTTTAATCAGTTTAGTCTATCGAACAAATGTATGGTTAAATTTTAAAATTTACAAATATGTTGGCATAAAATATAAAACTTAATAAATAATTTGTATTTTGGTACTTAAATGGTTTAAAATCAGAATATAAGGTAAAAATTAATTATGTTTTTATTTTTTGTATCACTTTCTGGTAAATAAGATATTCTCACGATTTAACTTGTAATATATCTGAAAATCAGTGTGAAATATTTAATGCCGCACATACTCTTCTTTGTTCCAGTTACATTTAATTTTCTTTTCTATTTTTGAAAAAAACAAGACGATGTATCTTACGAATAGAGAATTATTTTACAGGAATGTTGCAATTCCGTCAGAAGAGCCTGAGGCGCTTGAGATTGTAAGAGCTAAGGGTATATATGTTTACGATGATTTGGGGAATAAGTATGTGGATTTGGTCTCGGGTGTATCTGTGAGTAATGTGGGGCACTTGCATCCGAAAGTGGTGAATGCGGTAGAAGATCAAATAAAAAAATACATGCACCTGATGGTCTATGGAAAATATATTCAGTCACCTCAGGTACGCCTGGCCGGCTTGATGGCAAAACATCTTCCGCAGAGCCTTGATTCTGTTTTTTATGTTAATTCAGGAAGTGAAGCGATAGAAGGTGCGTTGAAGCTGGCTAAAAGAATAACCGGCCGCACGGAGATGATTGCCTTTAAGGATGCATATCACGGGCATACCCATGGTGCTATGAGTTTGTTGGGTAATGAGAAGATGAAATACGCTTTTTACCCGCTGCTGCCTGATGTAAGATTTCTGAATTTCAATGATTTGGATGCCTTAGCTCAAATAACAGAAAAAACCGCCTGTGTACTTATCGAGCCGATCCAGGCAGAAGCAGGAATTATCATCCCGGATAAAAATTACATTCGCTCTGTCCAGGAACGTTGTGATGAAACAGGCACTGTACTAATTTTCGATGAAGTTCAAATGGGCTTTGGGCGAACAGGAGCATTATTTGCTTTTGAACATTTTGACGTCGTGCCCGATATTTTATGCCTTGCCAAAGCCATGGGCGGTGGAATGCCTATTGGAGCTTTTGTCTCCTCAAAGAAGAATATGAAATTGCTTACTCATCATCCTGAACTGGGGCATATAACAACTTTTGGAGGACATCCTGTAAGCTGTGCTGCAGCGTTGGCAAGCCTGGAAGTGATTCTTCAGGAAAAATTGCATGAACAAGCGCAAGCTAAAGGCAGACTGTTTGTGAAAAAGTTAAACGGCCATCCGCTTGTGAAAGAAATCAGGCAAATTGGCTTGATGATAGCAGTTGAACTTCAGAATGAAAGTACTATGAATCTGGTAGAAAAAGAGCTGTTTAAATCACGTTTGATTATTGACAGGTTTCTTTTCGATAACAACAGCTTCCGTATTGCGCCACCGCTTACCATCACAGAAGAAGAAATTAACATGATTTCGGATCAGGTTATTAAAAGTCTGAATCAGGTTAAGGCATCCTGAATGAATGATTTTTTAACCCTGCAAATCTCAATAAACCATGCCAGTATTTGAACTCGATGAGACAATCATTTTTCCGGATCCAAAGCTTTCTCGTGAAGATGGCTTGCTAGCGGCAGGTGGGGATTTGTCACCAAAAAGGTTGATGGTGGCATATTCCAATGGAATTTTCCCCTGGTATTCTGAGGAAACTCCCATTTTATGGTGGTCACCGGATCCAAGAATGGTGCTCTTTCCAAAGGAGTTTAAAAGACACAAAAACCTGAGAAAAGAGGTGGAAAGCCATCGTTTTGAAGTGTCCTTTGATCAGGATTTTGAAAATGTAATTGCTCATTGTGGCAGTGTACCGCGCCCGGGGCAGGAGGGAACCTGGCTTACAAGTGAAATGATAGAAGCTTACACCCGTCTTTTTGAGATGGGAGTGGCTCATTCAGTGGAAGTTTGGGAGCAAGGAAAACTGGCAGGGGGCCTATATGGATTAAAAATTGGAAAGGTCTTTTTTGGAGAATCCATGTTTCATTTGGTGTCTAATGCTTCTAAAGTGGCTCTTTGGCATTGTGTGGACTGGTTGATTGAAGATGGTGTTGAATTGATTGATGCACAGCAGGAAACGCCCCATCTGACTTCGTTGGGGGCTCGTTTGATATCCAGAGAAAGTTTCCTATATTTGCTTTTTAAATTAATAACCTAAACGAATTTTGTGTTTTTGATATAGTTAAGGATGGAAAAAGAACTTAAAAGGGAATTTATGGGCAAAGCCATTTCGTTGGCGTTGGATAATGTTTCAAGTTTAAAAGGAGGTCCTTTCGGCGCTGTAGTTGTAAAAGACGGTGAAATTGTAGGCCGGGGAAACAACCAGGTCACATTCCTTAATGATCCCTCCGCTCATGCAGAGATTATGGCTATCAGAGACGCATCTAAAAATTTGGGCACTTTTGATTTGTCGGGTTGTGAAATTTATTCCAGTTGCGAACCCTGCCCGATGTGTCTTGGCGCCATCTATTGGGCCAGACTGGATAAGCTTTATTATGCAGCTACCAAAGACGATGCCACTGCTGCTGAGTTTGATGACTCTTATATCTACAAAGAATTTGCATTGCCTAAGGAAGAACGCAAACTTCAGTCGGTTCAGATGATGCGTGACGAGGCAGTAAAAGTTTTTGAAGAATGGGTTCATTCTGAAAATAAGATTCCTTACTAAAAAACCTTGGAAAACAAGATTAACCGGGCTGTAGAATTATTAAAAGCCACGAAACATGCTATTGCCTTTACGGGCGCCGGAATATCTGTGGAAAGTGGCATCCCTACATTTCGCGGTGATAACGGATTTTGGAGTCGGTATGATCCTATGACGCTTGATATCGATTTCTTTAAAAAGAACCCGCTGGAATCATGGAAAGTGATTAAGGAGATTTTTTATGATTTCTTTGATAAGTCCCATCCGAATGATGCTCACCTGGCTCTTGCTAACATGGAGCAGCAGGGCTATTTGAAAAGGGTAATTACACAGAATATTGACAATCTCCATCAGGAGGCCGGATGCCATAATGTTGTTGAATTTCATGGTAATTCCCATGTCTTGGTTTGTCTGAGCTGTACTGAACATTATCAACCTGCTGATATTGACCTGGATAAACTACCGGTTAGATGTCCTAAATGTGGCGGGCTTCTCAAACCAAATTTTATATTTTTTGGAGAAGATATTCCCAGAAAGGCGCTTTTGGATGCCATGGAAGAAGCAAAACATGCTGATCTAATGCTTTTGGTTGGAACCTCCGGGGAAGTGGTTCCCGCAAGTCAGGTGCCCTTACTGGCAAAACAATCCGGTGCCATCATTATCGAAATAAATACCCAAAGTACCCTTTATACATCGGAAATTACTGACATCTTCCTGAAAGGAAGTGCGTCTCTAATTTTAAATGAGATAGCAAGTATCTTGGTGAAATAACCAATTCTTAACCCGGAATAGCTGTGTTTTCCGAATGTCCAAGAAATTTGTTCATCTTATCGAATAACACCTCAACTTCAATGGGTTTAGCAATAAAATCATCGCAGCCCGCTGCTTTGGCTTTCTTTTTGTCTTGTGGAAAGGCCAATGCAGTTTCTGCAATAACAGGCAGTCCCGGACGAATGCTTTTAATTTCTTTTGTTGCCTCATATCCTGTTTTTACAGGCATTTTCATATCCATTAAAATAAGATCAACAGATGGATCTTTTTTAATTTTATCTACAGCATCATTTCCGTTTTTTACAAAAATTAACTGTACTATTTTTCTGAGTGTTTTTTCGAGAAAAATTCTAGTTATCGGGTCATCTTCTACAATGAGGATTGTTTTGTCTTTAAGGTTAGATAGGTTCATCATAACGTGGTTAAATAAGATTCAGGTTTTATAAATTGTTTTAAACTGCGAAATTATGGAAATTTATTACTGCTTTTTGTAAATTTTGTTAAAGATTTATCTTCCTGTGTTTAATCCTTCCAATTAACAATACTGCTAGCATTAAAATACTAATTTTGCCCCTTAATCTTTCAGATATGAATATTATTTTAATAGCAGTAACTGTAATTATTTCTGTGCTTGCTTTATATAATGTGCAACTGATGGAAAAGTTGAAGTTCAATGCTTATAGAATTAAACATGATAAGCAGGGATGGCGATTCTTTTCCTATGCATTGGTCCATGCCGGTTGGCTTCATTTGCTTGTAAACATGTGGGTGCTTTACTCGTTTGGAGATATTGTGCTCCGGACTTTTGGAGTCTACTTTGGCCCAAAAGCCACAATTTACTATTTGCTTTTGTATGTTGGAGGCGTTTTATTTTCCATATTATTTGATTACGGTAAACATAAAGATAATATTTACTACAACGCGGTAGGAGCCTCCGGAGCCGTTGCTGCAGTAGTTTTTGCAAGTATTCTGATTTATCCTTCAGGTGGTATTTATTTATTTCCCATTCCGTTTTCTATTCCATCATGGCTATTTGGTATTTTGTTTTTAGTTTATTCGGCATACATGCAGAAACAAGGAAACAGTCGTATAGGCCATGGGGCGCATTTCTGGGGAGCTGTTTTTGGGATTCTGTTTACGATTATTACTGTTCCCCACGTTCTCGAAAGTTTTTTTCATCAGTTATTTTAGATAAAAATCCGGCTTTCTTTCTTGAGTTAACTATCCGCAAATCTTTCATTGTGATGATATGCCCAAACTTATGAAGATAAAGCTGTGCGATTTATGAATTTAGGCTGTGGTTAAATGGTCCTAGATAATAGTTCGGGCAATTCCCCGTTTTTTACACGATTTATTTTATAAATTTGAGTTTTAAACATTGCAACTGTTGTTTGAGATATTTTCTGAGCCAATGGCATTTTTTGGAAACGTCGAAAATTAAAGTTTGAATGTTTTTGTTCTGATAATTAATGGATTAACTGGAATAAATAATAACTAACAGCATGGAATATTATTTTGAGTATAAAAAACTATTACCCCTATTAAAAACATGGAAATATCATTTGGTAATAGTTTTTGTTGTTGCAACAATTGCTGCAGCAATTTTCTCAGGGCCGGAGTTTATTACCCCCATGTATAAATCTTATGCCGTTGTTTATCCTGATAATTTAGAACCTTACTCCAAAGAAAGTACCACGGAACAAATGATTCAGATATTTCACTCTCAGGGGATAGAGGACAGCATGATTGCCAAATATGATTTAGCGAAACGCTATGATATCAACCCCAAGGACAAGTATTTCAGGACAGAATTGCTCAGGCTTTATCGGAAAAATGTGAGCATCAATAAAACAAACTATGAAGCAGTGGAAGTCTCTGTCCTTGACAAAGATCCTGATACCGCCAAACTTATGGTTGATAACCTTATTTCTTTGTTTAACAGTAAGGTGGAAAGGATGAAAAGAGAAAAGTACAGCGAGCTTGTCAATGCCTATGAAGGACAACTAAAGAGAAAAAAGGCATCGATGGATTCTCTGCGTAATGTGCTGAAGCAACTGGGAAAAATGGGTATTTTCGAATACAATTATCAGTCCCAGCAGATTATGAGGGCCTATTTAGGCAATCTTGCAAAGAGCTCGTTAAAAAATGAAAGAGATGCTAAGACTCTCATGAAAAACATGGGAAAATATAGTGGTGATTTGGTTCAAACTGTTCGCATGCTTTCCGATGAGTCCGGCTCTTACGTGACAGTAAAGTTAAAATACGAGAATGAATACAGGCAGTTAGTATCTCATATAACTTATACTAATGTAGTTACTTATCCTTTTGTCCCGGATAAAAAGACTTATCCTATCAGGTGGCTGATTGTATTGGTTACTGACGCAGCAGCTATGGCTCTTGCATTTTTATTGATTGTGTTTCTTGACAGGAAAACATTTTCTGCATCTTAGGTTTCATGCCCCATAAAGTACAAACAAAAAAGCTACTTCTTTTATATTTTGCTATAGCAATATTTTTAGCTATTGGATTTTGTTTGCTGCATGCACGGGAAAGTTATTGGTACCTGTTCTTTGCCTTGCCGTTGGTGTTGGTTATTGTCTATTATTATTTTATCTCACTGGATAAGATTGTATTACTGATCACTTTTGTTACACCGCTTGCTGTTACACTCAGTGATTCGTCGCTTCGGTCAACATTGTCGTTGCCGGCCGAACCACTTATGTTCGGTGTTTTGATAATCTTTTTAGGGAGTCTGTTGCTAGGAGCTCACTATGATAAAAGGGTTTCCCGACACATTGTTTCCTACCTGCTTTATTTCAATTTGCTGTGGATGTTTTTTACTGCAGTGACCAGTACCATGACTTTGGTTTCATTTAAGTATTTAATTTCCAGGCTATGGTTTGTTGTTCCTTTCTTTTTCGTGGCAACACCTATGTTTCGCTCTAAAAAGAATATTCATTGGTTTATTTGGCTTTACATTTCAGGCCTCACAATTGTTGTAATTTATACACTGGTCCGCCACGCGGCTTATGGATTTGGAGAAAAAGCATCCCACTGGGTAATGTCGCCCTTTTACAATGATCATACGGCTTACGGTGCCGCATTAGCCTTATTTATGCCCGTTTTGATGGGGTATATTTTCTTTCCAAGAATTTCCATGTTGAAAAGGATTGTGGCCTTATCTTTCTTCATTTTATTTATAGTGGCGCTTGTCCTTTCTTATGCCCGTGCTGCCTGGTTAAGCGTCGGAGTAGCCCTGGTAGTTTTTTTGCTTGTAATTTTGAGAATCAGGTTTCGATGGGTTGCTTTAGGAAGTGCCATTATTCTGATGGTAGGGCTGGTTAACATGCAAAAAATAATGAATCATCTTGAGAAAAATAAACAAAGCTATTCTACCAAAAGTTTCGTGAAGCATGCGGAGTCAATAGGAAATATTTCATCTGATCCTTCCAATATGGAACGTGTTAACCGATGGGTTTCAGCAGTAAAAATGTTCGAGCAAAAGCCTTTGCTGGGATGGGGCCCCGGAACTTACCAATTTAAATATGCTCCATTCCAAATTTCTAGTTTGAAAACGGAAATTTCAACAGATCTTGGAGATCGGGGAAATGCGCATAGTGAATATCTCGGGCCTTTATCCGAGGAAGGACTTTTAGGAATGATAGGTGTCCTGTTACTTTTTGGGCTGGCTATAAAAACAGGACTGGAGGTTTACAGCAAGGCAAGAAGCCGTGAAATGAAATTCATAAGTCTGATGATTACTTTAGGGCTGGTTACCTATTTCTTTCACGGATTTGTCAATGATTTTCTGAATTCTGACAAATTATCCGTCCCTGTATGGGGATTTATTGCCATTTTAGTAGCTCTGGATGTTTATCATCGGGAAATTGTGAATGGTGATGCCTGAAATGTAATGAGACGGTTCAACACAACTCATTAATAATTATAAAAAAAGCTGTCTTGCGATAAGGGACAGCTTTTTAAATTAAATTCTTTCGAGGATTACTCTTTCACTCTTTCTGAATATGCATGGTTTCTGGTGTCCACCTTAATTTTATCACCAATATTGATAAAAAGAGGAACTTTCACGATTGCCCCTGTTTCCATGGTGGCGTCTTTTAGAGTGTTGGTAGCGGTGTTTCCCTTTTCTCCTGGTTCTGTGTAGGTTACTTCCAGCGTTACGTAAGGAGACATTTCGCATTCAATGGGTGAATCAGTCTCTGTGTGAAATGCGATGGTCACAATTTCACCTTCTTTGAGAAGGTCAGGAGCTGATATCAATGACTCTTCAATGAAGAACTGCTCAAAGTTCTCTGTATTCATAAAGTGATAAGTTTCACCCTCTTTATACAGGAATTGATAAGGTCTTCTTTCAATCCGCTGGATATTAATTTTAA
>CAZGZO010000014.1:0-26105 GCA_964529695.1 uncultured Lentimicrobiaceae bacterium | reverse complement strand
AATTGTCATGGGAAAATTGCGTAACTTAGCTGAAAAGATTTAAGATGAAATTTTCATCCGGATTTCTTGTGGCTGTTGTCTTAGGCGTTTTTATGCTGATAGAAATACAGTGCAATAAAACTGCGGTAAGTCCGGATATCACTTC
Source organism: uncultured Lentimicrobiaceae bacterium (assembly GCA_964529695.1). Taxonomy (GTDB): domain Bacteria; phylum Bacteroidota; class Bacteroidia; order Bacteroidales; family F082; genus Sulfidibacterium. Next base: position 25,960 of record CAZGZO010000014.1, on the reverse strand, counting down.
CTACAGTTATAATAAACCGATTATTAATCCTCCTGATACTTTTCAGGTGGCGTATGATTTAAACTTTTCAGGCAATCTGATTTCTCACATTACTTTTCAGGATAGTGCTGTATGGAGAATTCAGATACTTACCCAAAGCAGTTCCATAACTTATGGATTTGTAAACCCTTCAAACGATTCAATGGTTTATATTTCAATTTCTGATACGGTTGGTTTTCGGGGAAATATCCAATATTCTTTTATTGCAAATAATATGAATAATGATAGCATACACGAGAATGTGTATTATGTTAAATTTACTAAACTTCCGATCGATTATCATTCGTTTCCAAGCAAATATTAGCTTTTTTTGTACACTATTAAAATAATATTGCTCAAAGTGTTGTTTAAATGGTACCGGAAACGGCAATTAAATTGAGTTTTTGCGCATTGAATTGATGCTGGATTAATTAGTAGGACTTATGAAATTATTGAAAAAATAGGACCTTTGTTCAGTTATTAAGGATGAAATTTGTAAGTTTGTTGTTAGTAAGGTTCGAGACATTGTATTTTTAGAGATTTAAATCGGGGATAATAACTTTTTCTGAAAGCTGAAAGATAAGGGATAGCCATAACAGTAGGTTAATTTTAAATATTTGAAAAAGAAGGAAATATACACTAATTGCGATTTATCAGAAAGTTATAAAATTGGGTATGGAAAACGCCTTTTCGATATAGTATTTTCATTATTGGCGCTTATTATTACTTTCCCATTCATGATATTAATTGCTCTGGCTATTAAGCTGGAAAGCAAGGGACCAGTTATCTTCTCGCAAAAGCGAGTTGGAAGGGGATATAATATCTTTACTTTCTATAAATTCCGGACCATGTATCAGGATTCTGATAAGAATCTTGATAAGTTGTATCCGGCGAATGAATATACCATCAGTCTAAAGAATGAAGCTTGGATGAGGGATTTAGATTCTTGTCCGGAATGTGATAAGTCCGGACAACCGTGTTCTCCATTATTGCAGATGGATGGTGTTCAAATATGTGAAAACTATTATTTAAGGCTTAAAAAAGCTAAACTTTTGCAAAAAGTATTCTTTAAAGCCAAGGATGATCCGCGCATAACTCATGTTGGTAAATTTCTCAGACGTTTACACCTGGACGAAATTCCTCAATTTTATAACGTTTTACTTGGCGATATGTCTGTGGTTGGAAACAGGCCACTGCCATTGTATGAAGCAGAAAACCTGACGACAGATGAATGGGCATATCGTTTTTTGGCACCAGCCGGAATCACCGGATTATGGCAAATCCATTCAAATACTATTCATAATCCAGAGGCGCGAATAGCGCTTGACAATCAGTATTCTATGGTTGCAGACTGGAAAATGGACCTGAAAATTGTTATCAAAACAGTTTATACCTTCTTTTCTTTTCATCCAACGACATACTAGGTTATTTGTCACTCAATGCATTTTTCCGCTGTATCAATGTAGGATGGGAATAGTAAAAGAATACATAAGCTGGATGCGGCATCAGGTTACTTAAACTGGATTCTGACAGTTTTATCAAGGCATTAATCAGATTTCTGGCCAATTTATGTTTTGCAGCAAAGCCGTCAGCTTGATATTCATGCCTTCGGGAGATGATATTCATAAGGATTCCTAAAGCAAATGAAATGGGTGTATACAAGATAGCAAATGCCATTAATCCCATGTAAAAGCTACCCTGACTGGCTCCTAAGGCCATTGCAAAAACAGGATTTCCCAAAGTCCACCACAACAAGAAAATCATGATTGCAAGTTGCAAGAGGGAAAGAACCAAACCTTTATAAATGTGTTTCTTTTTATAATGGCCTATTTCATGAGCAAGCACAGAGACAATTTCATCGGGTGTCAGCACATCCATCAAAGTATCGTATAAGATGATTTTTTTCTTGGGTCCCAAGCCGCTGAAATAAGCATTGGCCTTGGTACTCCTTTTTGACCCATTCATGATATAAATATTGCGTATAACGAAACCGGATTTATCTGCAAATTCCTGAATTTTAGATTTTAATGGTCCTTCTTCAAGCGGTTGCAGTTTGTTGAACAGCGGCACTATCAGCGAAGTATAAAACATAGCCATGAATATCATGATGGAGCCGATTCCTGCAATTCCGATAATCCAAAAAGCATGACCCCCATTTAGAAATGCCCATTGGATGAAAAGCAAGACGCCCCCCCCAATGATTGCACCTAGAAATAATGATTTCATTTTGTCCGCTATAAAAGTCTTAGCATTTGTTTTGTTAAATCCGAATTTCTCTTCAACAACAAAGGTGCTGTAGATATCAAAAGGAAGAGAAAGCAGAGTAGAAGCCAAACCAATAATTCCAAAGAAAATCAAGGTCCTGAGATAAATACTATGGCTCAAAAATCTTGATATCTCATCTAGCCAGGCAAATCCATTCAAAATTAAAACAATGATAAGTGCCAGAAAAAGAATGGTTGATGAAATCATTGAAACTCTTGAATTTGCTTGAAGATATTCTTGTGATTTCCTGTATTTTTCAGGCTCGTAAATACCTTCTAAATCCTCTGGGACTTTTGGACTGAAGTGTTTCAAGTTCAAATAATCCAATATTCTTTCAAAGACAAAGTCAATAACTACAATTGCGACAATTAAATAGAAAATGATGATTTCCATAGTATATATTTTCAACATTAGATGTATCCCATGATTTTATAAACCACATAACCTACCATTTCATGAACTGTCGCGTCCCAAGTTAAAAAATTAGAAGCATTTGGAACAAAAAGATATTCGAAATTCCATGGGCTATCGGAATTGAGTAAATTGGTAGGGTAGGGCGTAACATGTATCCCTTCTTTTTCAAAACACCCCTCAGCCCTTCTCATTTGAATAGAGGATGTAATGAGCAGAATTTTTTTTAGGCCAGGATATTTATTCAAAATCCTTTTTGAATAAACAGCATTCTGATGTGTATTCTCAGCCAGAGTATCAATCAATATATCCGATACTGGTATTTTGATAGTTCGTAACAATGAATCCATCAGCTTGGCTTCTTTTACATTCTTGTATATCAGGTTTCCAGCACCCCCTGTGACAAGTATTTTTTTTATTTTTCCCTTTTCGTAAAGGTGCACAGCCTGCAATAACCTGTCAATTGTCTCATGATAGATTCTACGATTATATTTCTGATCAAATGTGACGGTTCTTCCCCCTAGAACAATTCCAACATCATAGCATCTATCAATTTTAACCGGATTAACAGCCCATAATCCGGTAACCTTAGTAACTAAGAACGAGTTAGAAAAAACAATTAGGATAACAAAAGCTGTTATCAAACTTTTTCTTCTGGCGCTCATTTTCTTGCTGAAAAGCGCAATGCCCAAAAGAATTACAATCCAAATTATGGGTCTGACGAAATAACCTAAAAGTTTGGATATGACAAAAAACATGGCAAGTCCTGGATTAATAGTGGAAAATTTATTCCTGCTTTTTCGCTAAGTAAATACAGCAGTGTATTTAGCTGCAGATAAATGAATTTTAGCGATAAATCAGGTGCTCATTCCACCGCAAACATTAATCACCTGACCACTAACATAAGAAGAAAGGTCACTAGCAAGGAAAGTAGCGACATCTGCAACGTCCTCCGGTTTTCCGGAGCGTTTCAAAGGAATGGTTTTAATCCAAGCTTCACGAACATCATCAGGAAGCTTGTGAGTCATTTCGGTTTCAATAAAACCCGGAGCAATTGCGTTACAACGGATTCCACGTGAACCAAGTTCCTGGGCTATAGATTTTGTAAAACCAATAAGGCCCGCTTTGGAAGCAGAATAATTAGCCTGACCAGCATTTCCGTTTACTCCAACCACAGAGCTCATATTAATAATGGAACCTCCACGTTGTTTGATCATGGAACGTTGAACAGATTTTGTAAGGTTAAAAGCTGATTTTAGGTTTACAGTGATCACTGCATCCCAGTCTTGTTCTGTCATACGCAACATTAAGTTGTCTCGTGTAATGCCAGCATTATTTACCAATATATCGATTTTGCCAAAATCATTCAGAATATCTTCAATGAGTTTTTCGCTATCGTTAAGAGAAGCAGCATTAGAAGCATAAGCCTTAGCTTTAACACCCAGTGCAGTTATATCTTTTACTGTAGCATCCATGTTTTCGTCATGTTTTAAATCGCTAAATGCTATGTCTGCCCCTTCTGAGGCAAATTTGAGTGCAATGGCTTTGCCAATCCCTCTTGTTGCACCCGTGATAAGTGCCACCTTTCCTTCAAGTAATTTCATTTTTTCAAAATTTATTTTTAGGGGTCAAATTTACAAGATTTTTTTTCATATGAAATTTAGCTTATATGAACTGATGGAATCCTGTTCAGTTAATGAATTTTATTCGTTTCAGTAGTATTTCAAATTTGTTCTTTTATATTTTTATAGTCAGGTTCTCTTAAATGCCATTTTCACACAAGCCCCTCCGCATTCCCTGTTTTCTATTTTCATGTCTCCTTCATGAATATCCATTATTAATTTAACAGCTGCCAGTGAAAGTCCGCTACCTTGAACATGTGCAAAATCGCCATTGTAAAATAATTCAAAAGGGTGTTCCAAAGCTTCCTGTTCAAACCCAGGTCCATCATCCAAGCATTCAATTTCTACATGAGTATCATCTGCTTTTACAGACAATTCAATCTGACCTCCTTCACTTATGTGATTTTTTGCATTGTCCAGAATAAATTCTAATGATTTTTTTACTAAGTCAGGAGCAGCTGCTATCATTACATCTTTATCAACATTTTGAAGTTTAAGATTAACCTTTGGGTTTGTGTTCTTTTTGTTGAAAGTTTCGGTTGCTGATTCAACAAGGTATTTCACTGCAGTGGTAATGAGATCTGCTTCATATTTTTGAACTTTCAAACTGGTGATCAAAAGTGCCACTTCAGAAAATCTGGACAGTCTGCTGGATACATCTTTCAGATAATGAATATATTCCTTTTGTTCGTCATTTAAGTCAGTTTGAATTAATAGGGTGGAGAGACCTGTGAGCCCATTTAAAGGTGTTCGTAACTCATGACTAATAATGGATAGGAAATCTGTTTTTGCTTTTTCAAGGCGGTCAAGTTTTTTAAACGCAGCTTCAAGTTCCAAGGTGCGCTCTTTTACCTTGTTTTCCAAATTTTCATTCAGCTCCTTCAGTTTCTTTTTTTGTTCGTGGAGCAAAATATGTGTGTTTACCCTTGCCAATAGCTCTGCAGCATTGAATGGTTTTGTAATATAATCCTCTCCTCCGGCTTCGAAGCCTTTGACGATACTTTCCATATCGGCCTTAGCCGTGAGAAAAATAATAGGGATTCCAGCAGTTTCTTTTTGACCTTTCAGAATTTTGCACACTTCAAAACCGTCCATATAGGGCATCATAATGTCCAACAAAATAAGGTCAAGCTTTTGGTGTTTGATCACGGAAAGTGCTTGTTTCCCCGATTGGGCATATGCAATCTGAAAGTTTTCTTTGGACAAAATATTACCTAAAATTTGGATATTGGCGGGGATATCATCCACAATTAATATTTTGTAAATATTCTTTTTCATAATCTTTATTTGATTTCGCTTTATACTCTTGTATTAATCTACCTTGTTCATATTTTGAGGAAAATATTTCTTCATCTTTCCCAAAACCTTCTCAAGTACTTCAATATCATATTGTTTTGCTGCATCAAGCAAATCCTCTGACTCTTCTTCTAATACCGGACAGTTCTTTTCTTTAGAGAATTTTAACAATGCCTTTCCTAAGCTCGTTATTTCGGAAATGGATTTGTTTTTCAGTATGTTATGGTATTTTTTGTTAAATCTATTTTTAATTTCTTCAGCAATTTGTTGAGATAATAGCTCATCTTCTTCCGTAAACTCATGATCAGGTTTCCCTGAAGAAATCTGTCCCCAATCATCATCATGTTCAATAGCTTCAATCTTCTTATCAACTTTTTTTATATGCTTGAGATTGATAGTGAAAAGGGTTCCTTTTCCAACATCACTTTCAAGCTCAATAGATCCCCCCATCATCTCAACGAGTCGTTGACTGATACTGAGTCCAAGTCCTGTTCCTGGTGCTTGCTCAGGCCTGTCTGCCCCAGCTTGTTTAAAAGGATCAAAGATTCCCACTTGTTCTTCTTTAGGAATGCCCGAACCGGTGTCGCGGATGGTAAAACGTAGGTCGAAAAATTCCGGATCGTCTTTGCTGGGCTTAGCTCCTGCTGCTATTTTTACAGAACCGGTATCCGTAAATTTTATGGCGTTTCCAACAATATTAAACAAAACCTGACGAAGTCTTGGCCCGTCTAAAATGTAAAAACCTTCGATTAAGGGGTTTGTTGTAATGCTGAAATTCAGGTTTTTAGATTCTATCTGTGGGAAAAAAATATGTTCGATTTCGGTGATTATCTTTGGAATATATACCGGCTCAAAATTCAACTCCAATTTACCTGCCTGGATTTTGGATAGGTCCAGAATATCGTTTATCAGCGCGAGCAGGCTGTTACTGCTGATAAGAATAGAGTTGATAAAATTTTTCTCCTGTCCGGCATTTACCATCGGCAGCATGAGGTTGGCAAAGCCAATGATGGAATTTAATGGAGTACGGATTTCGTGACTAAAGTTGGCCAGAAACATGGTCTTTGCTGCATTAGCTTCCTCAGCTTCATTTTTTGCCTTTTGAATATCTTCGTTTCTCTTTACTAGCTCCTTGTTTTTCTGTTTCAGTATGGCCTGTGTCTGCTGCACCTTTTCTTCAGCGATTTTCCTTTTAGAAATATCCTCTACAATTCCTTCATAATAAAGAATGTTACCTCTGTTATCCTTTATTACCCAGGCACTTTCATTAATATAAATATTCTCATTACCATTGATTTTCCAAATGGCCTCCCGCCCGATAATAATTTCCTGTTTTTTGAGTAATTCAATAAACCGCTTTCGGCTTTCATTTTCTATCATTAAAAACACTTGTTCCTGAAGTTTTTTTGTGTTTTTCAAATAAAGCATCTTTAATAGAGCTTTGTTGGCAAACAAAATTTTTCCAGCAGGTGATATCTGATACATCCCTATGGTAGCGTTTTCTACAATACTCCGATAGCTTTCTCGACTTCTAAAAAGTTCATTGTTCAGAGCTTCCATTCTTTTTTGCTGGGAGGTGATTTTTTTGTTTTTAGCAAGGATTAAGGCGTAGTTTTTTTTGTTGATTTTGTTTTCGTATTGAATGAAAAATACAACTAACAGCGAAATAACAACTATAAATATTGTTATGATAATCAGTATGTTATGAAAGTTTTTTTCTTTTGAAAGGTTGAGCCGGGTTTGGATATCATGTTTTTTTAGCAAATCATATTCTTTGGCCTGGCGGTCAGCTTCATAGTGAACTTCCATGTCGCTTACCATCTTTCGGTTTTTTTCTGAAAAAACTTCTTGATAAACCTTGTTATATCGCATAAGATAAGAATACGCCTGTTTATAATATCCTGTGGCTTTGCTTATATCAGAAAGTAATTTTAAGGTTTTTAACTGAAGCTCTTTTAAGTTTACTTTATTGGCAATTAATAGGGCGGAATCGGCATATTGAGAAGCTGTTCTAAAACTTTGCAGCCTGAAATTGATGTTCCCTATGTCGAAATAATATTTCCCAATCGCACTTTTGTTTCCTGTTTCCTTGATAAGTCTGTAAGCCTGATTTTGGTAAAATTTTGCAGAATCAAAATTTTTAAAAGAAGAATAAACTTCTCCCATCTTACTAAGGCTTTTTGCATGAAGAAATTTATCCTGAGAAATTTTAGAAAATTTGAGTGCCTCTTTATATTCCGTGAGCGCCTGTGGATATTTCTTTTCCTGAATCATTAGGTCCCCTAATGCAATGCGTGCCTCACTTTCATGATAAAAATCGTTTTTGCTATTGTAATAATCGAAAGCATTACGGTAAAAGTATTTAGCACGATTTAGTTGCCCCCAGTTCTCCATGATTTTTCCCATGATAACCTGTATGCCGGCAAGATTTTCTTCGTTTCCTAACTGATTGTAAATATCGTTGGCTCTTTGAAGAATCCCCACTGCGCGAAAATAATCGTTGTATTCGCACCAAACTTTTGCTTCTCCGACGAGCGTTTTAGCAATACCTGGTTTATCTGCAAGCTTTTCAAAGTAGAATCTGGACTTCTTAAAACCTGAGGCAGCATTTTTGTATTTCCCCCAAAGAAAATAATTGGTTGCTAAATCATAATAGTAGTTTCCTAACTGGGTCAAGCTACTGTCATTAATCTGCTTTCGCAGGTATTTGTATAATATATCAGCTGCTTTATACCGTCCTAATTTTTGAAAATCCATCGCTGTATTTTGAATTCCAGCAATCACAGTGGCTTTTTTTCCCAGCGACTTTGCTAAATCGATGGAAAGGCTGTCATAAAGGAGTGCTTTCTTTGGATCAATAGATCGATACAACCTGGATAAATTCAGGGTTACAATAAGTTTTTCTGACCTGGATAATGTGGTGTCATGCAGTAACATAATAAGGGAAGCACTATCATTTTCTTTTTCCGATAATTTGGCTGAAACACCAGGTGCAATCAACAGAAGACATAGGGAACATAAAATAATCCCTTTTAAGAAAGATAAATCTATACGATATCGATATTTGCCTCTGATTATTTTCATCCGAAATTGAAACTCCTTTTAAATGCTTTTTCAAGTATACCAAGCTGTTTATCTATGGCTGGCGTATCAAACTGGTTTAAGCTTTGAGTAAGCGTTGTGGCAAAAACAATCAGGTTATTGAGTTCGTACTTTGTCCCTTCCTCTTTTAAAGATTTTGCAAGTTGGCCAATATTATCAAGCATACGCGTGGAACAAGCCTCTTTGAATTCATTTTCAAAGATCTGCTTGAACGTGTTTTCCAATTCAGCAAGCTCTTTTTCTTTGGAAACACTCTCAAACAGGATATATTCAAGTATTTCCTCCTGGTACAATTTGAGGAATTCTCTTAATTTTTCTGATAGCTCATCTTTGTTTTCAGAAATATAAAGCACTGTTTTGTCTGTTCCCGTCATGGTCACATCACGATTTTTTGAAATAATCAAAAACTGGTGATCATATTTCAAATTTTCTTTTTCCAAAATGGATAATGTGTTGGTAATTTCTTCCTGCCCCAGGGAACAAAGAACAGTTAATGGACAGTCAGAGAAATGTTTTCTGGCTTCCGAAAGATTGACTCCAATATCAAGTAGTTTGAAATCGAATTCTTCAAACAGGCCTTTTACCATTGTTGTATAGGAACTGTCTTGGTTTATGAAAAGGATGGGCGGTTTTTGAATCTTAGTTATTAATGAATCTACCAATTCGTGGGATGTATCGCCCTGCGATGCTCTAACATTTTTAAAATCAACTATAAAACGACTTCCTTTGTTTACCTGGCTGATAAGGCGAATCGTCCCATTCATCTTTTTTACAAGATTTCTGGTAATACTTAATCCAAGTCCGCTGCCTTCCTGTTTTTCACCGTTTCCGGCTTGATGGTATGGTTTAAAGACTTTTTTTTGTTCTTCAGGTAGTATCCCAATTCCAGTGTCATCAATTTCAATATTTAAATTTATCAACTCTTTTTCTTTATCTTTCTTGCAGGAGATAAGAATATAAACGTGCCCAATCTCAGTGAATTTAATGGCGTTACCAACAAGGTTTAAAAGGATTTGTTGCAGTATCATTTTATTAAAATGAATGATTTGCGGCAGCTCTGATGAGAAATTGGTTCTCAGATCGATGTTCTTTTCTTCCGCTTTAAGCGCAAAAATATTAATCACTTCCTGAACACAATTCCTTAAATCAAAATCTGATAATTCTAATGGTAAATCATCTTTATTGTGCTTAGTCGAATCCAGAATTTCGTTGATGAGACTTAATAAACCTTTACCGCTTGCACCAATAGCTTCTAAGTATTTCTTTTGCTTTTCATCTTGCAGAGACTCGTGCAATAGATCCGAAAAACCGATAACCGAATTTAAAGGTGTACGTATTTCATGGCTTAAATCGGCCATAATCTGACTTTTAGCCAATGCATTTCTCTCTGCTTCTTCTTTGGCTTTAATAAGTTCTTCCTCATTGCTTTCCAGCGCCTTTCTGGCTTCTTCTATTTCTTTGTTCTTCAGGGTTAATAAGTAGTTGTTTCTTCTCCTTCTACGGAGAGAAACAATAACAAAGGCTAGTACAATAAACATGAGAAGGAATGCGCTCAGCAAAAAGTAAATCAAATAGCTTTGTTTTTTTACACTCACTTCGGCGAATTGAGCTTTTTGGTTTAAAAGAGCAATTTGGTTCTCTTTTTGTCTGGTTTTATATTCTATCTGAAGCCTTTCAATATTATTCTGGACATTAATATTTAATAGTGAGTCATGGAAATTCTGAGCCAAACGTAAATTAACTATCGCCTTTTTATAATTCTTTTCCTCCAGATAAATATTGTATAATGTTCTGTACGCAAACTCAAGATAAGCCTTCTCACCCAACGGCTTTATTAACTTGACTCCTTCATTTATGTTTTGAATAGCCTTCCTGTTTTGGTGCATTTTAAAATAACTCAATCCAATATCAAGAAAAGCAGTTCCTTGCCCATGGGCAAAGTTGATTTTTCTTGAGATGACAAGTGCCTTTCTGGAATATTTCATTGCTTTTTTAAACTCACCCATATCCTGATACACGGAAGACAGGTCGTTATAGCAAATAGCAATTCCCTTTTGGGAGCCAATCCGTCTATCTATTTCCTGTGAAAGTTTATAATAATTAATGGCCTTTGTGTATTTTTTTTGCACATGATAAACATTACCTATGTTATTCAGGTTAATGGCTAGCCCAATTTTATTTTTTCTGTTTTGTTCCAGTTTAATACTCTTTCTGAACGAATTCAGAGCATCATTGTATTGATGTAGCTGAATTTGTGTATTCCCCATATTGTTCATCGAAATGGCCAAACCCAATGAATCATTTAACAAGATATTGAAATGAATGGCTTTCATCGTGTATTTTAAAGCATTTTGATAGTCGTCAATTTTACGATAAACGACACCAATGTTATCATAAAAATGGGCAGCCTGACTGGAATCTTTTAATTGTTTTGAGATTTCTAACCCTTTTTTATATAATGATAAAGCCGTAGAAAAATGTCCCGAATGACGCTCTAGGTCTCCAGAGTAAATTAGCTGTGTTGAAAGAAATCCAAGGTTTCCACTTTTTTGTGCCAGTATATACACCTGATCCAAATAATCTTTATGGGGAAATTTTGTGGAATTTTCTTCATCCCTTATTTGCATCTGAACCAGCTTCTTTATTTTTTTAATTACGATAGTATCTTCCCTAAGTGGTTTTTGATGTGAAGCATTGTCCCCCGCAAGTTCGTTCCCATAACTATTGGTCAGATTTATTCCTGTAAGAAATAATACCAGGATAAAAATCAATGATCTGGCTTTAGGTTTTATGAATGGCATAAATTAAAGGATGTTTGTCCAAATTGGAAATGGCGCCTGCTTTACAATGTCCGGTTTCACTCCTTTACCCTTCCGGGTTTTATAGCAACCAAAATTCAGCAAAAAATTCGGATTCTGCAAATCCCGTTTTCAAGCTATAAAAATAAAAAGTTTATTTGAATCGAGCTTAAAAATAAGTTTAAGCTGCAATTTCCAAATTTTTATGATTTTGCATTTTTGTCATCTTGCATTTAGTCGTATTTTTGAATTTCAAAATATATGCTCATGTTTAAAAGACTTTCAATTACTGTTTTTCTAGTAATGATAGGGTTTGCAGTTTATGCTCAGAACTATCATATAAAAGGTATTATCAAAGGATTAAATAATTCAGAAGTTTATTTAATCAAGGCCTTTGCCACTTCCAATCAAATTGTCGATACTACTTCAACTGATGCCCACGGCAATGTGGAAATAACTATCAAAAACAATTGGCCGGTCGGAATGTACCGACTTGTAACGTTGACCGGACAAGAATTCGATTTGATTTTGAACCATGAAAATATTGATTTTACTACGTCTGGAGCCGGTATGAACGCTTCGTTTCATGTTATTAGTTCGGTTGAAAATTTGATGTATTACCGTTACATGGGTGTGAAAATTACCAATCTGAAGAAAATCAAGTTACTGAGAACAGTATTGAAATCCTACCCGAAAGATGATCCATTTTACCGGGTTTTAAAAACGCAGGCTGAAAAACTTCAAAGGCAGATACATTCTGTGGCTGAGGAACTTATAAAGGAACATCCCAAAACGCTGGCGGCCCATTTTATCAAATTCGATATGCCGCAATTAATCAATTTTAACCTGCCACCTTATTTACAGGAGTTGGCCATGAAAGACAATTATTTCAAGGGACTTAACTTAAATGATTCTTTGTTGCTCAGGACTGATGCGTTTACAGGAAAAATTGTAGGTTATCTTTCACTTTTTCAATCAAAAGGGATGACAAAAGTTGAGGTGGAGAAGGCTTTTACATCTGCCGTCGATACATTGCTAAGTAAAACAATCGTGAATAAAAAATTGTACGAGTTCACATTGAATTATCTTGTAAATGGGTTTCAGGAGTTTGGTTTTCATAAGCTGCTGATTCACATAGCTAATAACGAGAAACTCTCTCAGTTTAATGATAATTCTCCCCAAGCACAGGATCTTGAGAGTAAGTTATATGCGATCAGAACACTAGCTCCGGGGAAGGCTGCACCGAATTTTACGGCCAGAACCATAAACGGAAAGCGGATCAAACTGGAAAAGGTGAAAGCTGATACAACGTTGTTGGTTTTCTGGGCAAGCTGGTGCCCTCACTGTAAATTACAGCTCCCTAAACTCAAGAAATATTATAATCCGGCAGATGCTTCACATTTTCAAATAATTGGAATTTCGGTAGATACGAACAAAAAGTCGGTTGAAAAAGCCGTTAAAGATGAAGGATATTCCTGGCCTGTTATTGCCAATCTGAAAGGCTGGGACGGTCCCATTGCAAAATTGTACGGGGTAAGCGCAACACCGACTTATATACTTCTTGATAAGAATAAAAAAGTGATTGCTACACCAACTACAGTTAATGCATTGGAGAAATATTTGAAATAATATTCTTTCTGAGAACAAATAGTTGTCCTCGTAGAATGGTGATAACTGTTTTGAAGAAATGAAATATATTGATTCCTGGCAACAAAGCAAATGAAAAAGCGGAGTAGTGAACTTGTTAAAGGCACGGCAGCAATAGGGTTGTCTGCCATCTTATGGGGCTTCGACGGCGTTGTCCTTACTCCGCGATTGCATGGCCTTAACGTCGGCTATGTTGTATTGATGCTCCACCTGATTCCTTTTGCACTCATGAATATTTTCATGTTTAAGGAATACAAGCAGCTTAAGAATTTTCTGCGTCAGGATTATATCACATTTACACTGATTGCTCTTTTTGGAGGCGCTGTCGGTACCATGGCTATTGTCAAGGCGCTGTTTTTGGTGAATTTTCAGAATTTATCCGTAGTAGTGCTTTTACAGAAGCTTCAGCCAATATTTGCCATTAGCCTGGCAGCCATTTTGTTAAAGGAAAGGCTGAAGAAGAACTTCGCTATTTGGGCTACCGTTGCTATCATTGGCAGTTATTTCCTGACATTTGGTTTGAACGTCCCCAACGTTCATACAGATAAAAACACGATTTACGCAGCACTGCTGGCTATTTTAGCCGCATTTTCTTTTGGTAGCTCAACAGTTTTCTCCAAAAAGGTGCTGATGAATTTCAATTTTGCCACTGCAACCTTTTATCGTTATGGTTTTACAACCGTATTGATGATCATATATGTAGTCATTTTTGGTAAATACTCTGAAGTTATCCATACAGATAAACTGCAATGGGGCTTGTTTGTTTTGATAGGATTGACAACAGGTTCGGGTGCTATTTTTATTTATTATTACGGATTGCGAAGGGTTAAAGCCATGATCGCTACCATTAGCGAATTATTGTTTCCTATATCGGCTATTTTCTTTGATTACATTGTAAACGGAAGTGTACTTTCACCGGTTCAGATGGCAAGTGCTGTGGTCATGATCTTTGCAATGTTAATGCTCAGCGATTAACATATTTTAATACAACGAGCACCATATTTTGTTAACTTTACTTGAAATTAAATAATTGAGATATGGCAGAGGATATTAAATTGGTTTACACCGGATCTACGGTTGAAGCAATGTATATAGAAGAACTTTTGAAGGAGAACGGAATTGGGTGTCTCCGTAAGGACAAGCTTCAATCCAGTGTTGATGCAGGTTGGGCCGATGGCTGGCCGGAAAATTCCAACCAGATATTTGTAGAAGCAGAGAACTTTTTAAAAGCAAAAAAAATTCTGGAAGATTATTCTTCTTCAGAAAAGAACCAATAAGGTTTCAATTTTTGAATAGAGGCCAGTTGAAATAATTTAGGCCCGGAAAAACACAGCAAATCCCTATGGAAACAGCACTGTTAAACTATTTTGTGCTGGATGAGACACTATATTCCACTTGCGATTTCAATTTGATGTTTGCTGAAAGCGATGTGAGCATTTATGAAGTCGTGAGGGTTGAGGACAGTATTCCGTTATTTTTAGGAGCTCACCTGAAACGGTTTTATGATTCTGCACGGCTTGAAGGGAAGGAAATTGAAATCACCAATGCAGAAATTCGACAACGCCTCAGAGTGCTCATTATAGAAAACAAAATTGTATATGGCAATATCAAATTCGTATACAGATGGAGTGCATCAGGTGATAAGCAATTTTACGCGTGGGCCATGCCGTTTTTCTATCCGAGTGAAGAACAATATGAGAAAGGCGTCTTGGTAGAAACTATGCCTGCAGAAAGGCCTAATCCAAATGCCAAAAAGGTATTGACTGCCTTAAGAGACCTGGCTGACAAACAAATTGAAATGCTCCATTGCTTTGAAGTAGTTTACCTGAACAACAAAAATGAGATAACAGAAGGTAGCCGTTCAAATGTATTTTTTGTTTATAATCAACAACTTGTAACCTCTGAATTGCCAAGCGTGCTTCCAGGAGTTACCCGCGCAGCTGTTATTCAACTGGCACGTCAGCATGGAATTCCTGTTATGGAAAAGAGAATTCCGTTATCTGATTTGGATGCATTTTCTTCCTGTTTTCTATCCGGAACTTCACCTAAGATATTACCTGTAAACTGCTTGCATGAAAATTCTTTTGATGTAAACGAAAGAATGGTTCGATTTTTTATGGGGGCTTACGATGGGTTGTGTAAAGCTGAGAAAGAAAGTTTTCAGTGGTGAGACATTCACCGGGCAGCCAACCTGCCTCGAAAAAAAGAAATTTGTACTTTTAGCCTCTAATACAAAAGCTATGGTCAGAAAGGTCTCGGCACAAAAATATATACTTCTTGCTTTCGTGTTTTTTTTCTCGGTGAAGCTTTTTGCACAGCACCGGATTCCCTCCGGATTTTGTATGAATGAAAAAGAACTGAAGCTTGCTGAAGCCATCAATAAAATCAGGAAAGAACATGGAAAGAAGCCGATTAAACTGTCTGTATCTTTAACTTATGTGGCTGAAGCCCATGTGAGGGATCTCCAGGTAAATCACCCGGACACCAGTATTTGCAACCTGTCCAGTTGGTCCAATAAGGGTAAATGGACCCCGGTGTGTTATAATCCCTATGTAGTCGATCATAAAGCCATGTGGGACAAACCCAGAGAACTGACACGTTATCCATACAATGGTTATGAAATGGCTGCCTTTATGCAAGACGGAATTATCTTGGATAGCTTATCTGAACTGTGGGATACACTAGCCGAATCATTGGATATGATAACTACGGAAGGCGTTTGGAGCAAGAAACACTGGGAAGCTATGGGAGTGGGTGTTTCAGGAAATTATGCTTCTGTTTGGTTTGGCCAAAGGGAGGATCGAGAAGGAGCTCCCCATGTATGTTCTAAAAGACGGGAAGCAGCTAAAGAACATACCATGGCAAAGGAACAACCTGAAAAAAAACTCTATTATCTTATCTCAGGAAGTTTTCCTGATTTGAAAGACGCAAAAGAAGCGGTCAGACGTTTGAAAAAGAATGGCTTTAAAAAGGCTGGAATTCTTGTTAGCAAAAAACGTGTTAGAGTTTACCTTGCATACTATGAAAATTTCGACATAGCCGATAAAGCCCGGAAAAAGCTGCCTTATTCCTATCGTAAGGCATGGATACTCAAAGAATAAAATATATTACCGCATAAAATTGAATTTGTTACTTTCAGTGATTATATTTGCTAATCGTTAACCGGTAGAATTGTAAGAAGTGCCCGAATTTTAGAAGAATCTTTGGTTTTATGAAGCTTTTATTGAATGCTTGTAGCCATTTTAACGCACGAAAAAATTATTGCAAGATTTTTTAAAAAAAGCTCAAGAAGTTATTATTTTGTTTATTATTGCCAACAGTCGATGACTAATATCTGAAATTAAAGAATATTTGTAAATAAAAGAAAATTAACAAGATGGACGCTAATAAACCAAGAGTTGTTAAAGATTTCGATAGACTTGGCGTTGAAATTCAGGAACAGGTCAAGCTGGCTTACCCCGATGGTTTCTTGCAATCCCTGGTGTCTTATACAGATAAGGATGGAAACAAAGTAAGTGCGTTGCCGTTCGAAACTGTTGACAAGTATTATTTGATTAGGATGACTAGACAAACTGCCATCGAACTCATTGAAGAAGATGATGATTACGACTCAGATGGTACGTTGAAAGAAGACATCAAACTTGACTATGAAGACAAGTACGGGGAATCCGATTTCATCGACGAAATGAAGGATGATCTTGATTCAGACGACGATTAAGGTCTTAGAAATTGCAAGAGAATAATACTTTGCCCTAACTCAAATGCTTACCGAATTATTTTAAACCATTTCCGGAATTTCTTCTGATGATTCTTTTACATTGGTATGAATATCAGTGGTTTTAAATGGATATTCAGGATACTGAAACACCGGCGATCTTCCTTCTGTTTCGTTAAGTGAATACCCCCAAATACTTTGATACTCGTTGATGTTCTGTCCCATTTTTTCCAGCTGATGCAGGTATTTTAAAATGGGTTTGGATTCTACAATAATCACACTATCGTTTTTGTTGATAGCCGGGCTATGGGTTCTTTGCATGTCATAATTAAACCTCAAAATCCTTCTTCCGTCCTTGGTAATTCCGATAACACGGAACGTGTGGCTTTTTCCTACTCCGGGAAGGTTCATAATATTCCTGTCAGTTGCAATAAAAGGAATTTCCTCAACATCTCTGAGTTGCTCTATCCAATCTTTCAGAGATTCCGTTCTTGTGTAAGCATTCTGAATCATGGATGAATACTTCTCTGGCAAAACCCCCAAATATTTTTCTTCGGCTTTTTCCTGTGCCAATCTTGCATTGGTAGCAAAATTGTGATTGTTTTCCATAAAGCCTTTTACAGAGAAAGTGTAATAAGTCAAAACACCTAAGTCGTTCAGCACTTTTCTCAGCTTGGTGGTATGACCCCGTAAGGAAGCACCCGTTGTAAAGACCTGCTGGTTGGTTACCATCCATCCTGCCTGGAGGAGTTTTTGAATACCTGCTCTGGTTTCAGGAGTTATTTCCGTAGCAGATTCAATATGTACCTGAATTATAAACTGTTGAATGCCAATTTTCGTGGCTTTTTCTTTGAAGTTTCGGAGGATTTTTACGAATTTATCTGTAATACGTTGTGGAATATACACTGGCAAGCGTGTTCCCAACCGAACTCTCATAATTTCGGCATATTTTTCACCATCTGGTCGGTTCAGGTTATCATTTTTCTTTCGTAGAGCCATGTTATAAACTGAATCGAGAATGTGTGCCATCGCATTGTCGTTATTCATGAACGCATCGCCTCCGGTGATTAAAATATCTCGCAAATGTGAATCATTTTCAAAATATTTCATCAACAGTTCCATTTTCTCCGGCCAGGAAATCTTTTGTTTCAAACGACCTAAATCGAATGTAAAATGTCCAGACTGAAAATCATACATTCGCTGGCAAGAAACACATAGTCCTCCACAAGCCCTTCCCGTAGTATCAGGGATGAAAATGGCTACTTCCGGATACCTGCGGTGGATGTTATGAAAACCCGGTAATAACCAGCCGGCAGCATTGGGCTCTCCAGCGCGAACGATGTCTTCCTTTTCCCAGGCTACAATATTTCCAAAAGTGTTGATGAGTTTTTGGCTTGGGAAAATGTAATCACGAAGTGCTTCTTCAGCAGCAGGAAATGTAGGGTTAGCCTGCACGCTTAGAAGAGAAAGGTAATGTGGTGTGACAAATAAAGGAATCCCCTTTTTGCTAGCCGCATATAATTTCTTCATAATCTTTTCCGGAAGTGACTCATCCAGTAAATCATTCAAAACATCCGGTTTTCGAATAGCAAATGAAAGATGAAAATGATAGTCATTCCACCACTCGGAAACCTGTTGATATTTTTCTTCAGGTGTACTTCCGGGAACAAATTGAAATCGGTTACTTTTCTGAACTCCGTTATCAATATTTTCTATGATTTTTCGAATAATGCGTTCTTTTGCTTCTTTTCTGCTTTTTATGATTTTTGGATCCAGCCCGGAAGGGTGGCGAGACATCCATTTGGTTATTTTATCCCTGTCGGGTATGTTCCTGTCAAGCTTCTTATTAAGTTGTCTGAAAAGGAATAATAAATCCCAGAAAAGGTTCTCATTGCCGTTTCCTTTACCATTCTTTACGGCAAGCCAAAGTTGCTTTATCGGCGCACTTATCACAGGTTCATTAGAATGATTGGGATCTTCCACCACCATGCCATCGTTATCAAGATAGTCCATCAAACGAATAGCTGCATAATCTTCCCATTTTAGTTTCAGAAATCTTTCGTAATTTGGTTTGTTATAATACTCGTACGCCTCTTTGTGTTCATCAAAATATGCTAATATCCACTGCCTTATCTGTTCCGTTGCTGCTCCGTAACTATCTGACAATTTGAAAATTGCTCTTAAGAATGGATTCTCCTTTAGGATGATTTGCACAATCTTCAGTGAACCCAGATCGAGCCTTATCTGTTCTTTAAAACTCTCCATTAAATGACTTTTTATAATTATTATAAGATGATCCCTTAACGCTATAAGATAGCAAAAATAATTGAAATAATCAAATTAATTTTGCTGAGAGAGCTTCAAACCAGCGTCCATGGCTGAAAATCGTTATTCTTGCCCTATAAAAATATTGTTTTTTCTCTGGTTCATAAAGGAATAGGATCCTTCTTTAGAATCTTTTAATTTTAGGAAAATATCTCTTTAAAAAAAGGTGCTTTAAAGGCTCTAAAATGCTAGTAAAAAAAAGATTCTGATGAAAAAATTTTACCTTTGCACGGACAAATTAAAGTATTTGTAACCTTAATAAAATTGATGGATATGTACAGTAATTTAGAAAGTGTTCCAAGGGCTTATAACGAACCTGTTTTAAGTTATAAACCCGGATCTCCGGAGCGGGCTGAAATCAAAGCCATGCTCAAGAAAATGAAATCAGAAGAAGTAGAAATTCCAATGGTGATTGACGGAAAAAAAATTACAACTGATCAGAGGGTTGCCATTCATCCGCCACATGAATTAAAACACACCTTGGGATATTACTATAAGGGCGGGGCTGAGCATGTGGAAATGGCCATCGATGCAGCCTTGAAAGCACGCGAGAAGTGGGCTGCTACAAGTTGGGAGCAAAGAGCTTCAATATTCTTGAAAGTGGCTGATTTACTCAGCGGACCTTACAGGGCAAAAATCAATGCAGCCACCATGTTGGGCCAGTCAAAAAATATTTTCCAGGCTGAAATTGATGCTGCTTGCGAACTGGCAGATTTCTTCCGTTATAATGTACAGTACATGACAGAAATTTATAGCCAGCAGCCCGGATCTGCAAAAGGTATCTGGGACCGATTGGAATATAGGCCTTTGGAAGGTTTTGTGTATGCTTTAACGCCTTTCAACTTTACTTCTATCGCTGGAAACCTTCCAGGTGCTCCGGCATTGATGGGTAACGTTGTGGTTTGGAAATGCTCCAACACTCAGGTTTATTCTGCCAAAGTAATTATGGATATCTTCCAGGAAGCTGGTGTTCCCGACGGTGTAATTAACCTGGTATTTGTTTCAGGCCCTGTTGGAGGAAAAGTGGTGATGGATCATCCTGATTTTGCAGGTTTTCACTTCACTGGCTCAACCGGGGTATTTCAGCACATCTGGAAAACCATTGGTACCAATATTGCTAACTACAAAACCTATCCACGTATCGTAGGCGAAACAGGTGGTAAGGATTTTGTGATGGTTCACAATTCTGCTAATGTTGATGCTGTTGTCACTGCTTTGGTTCGCGGTGCTTATGAATTTCAAGGTCAAAAATGTTCTGCTGCTTCACGTGCATACATTCCTTCAAGTCTTTGGTCTGAAGTTAAAACCAAACTGGTTGACGAGATTAGAACCATTAAAATGGGAAGCCCTGAAGACTTCACCAACTTCATGAATGCTGTAATTGATGAAGCTTCTTTTGATAAACTTGCCGGGTTTATTGATCAGGCTAAAAAGGATGCTGATGCTGAAATTATTGCGGGCGGTAGTTATGATAAATCTGAAGGATATTTCATTCAACCAACTGTGATTTTGGCAAAAGATCCACGTTACGTAACTATGGAAGAAGAGCTTTTCGGGCCGGTGCTGACAATTTATGTTTATGAAGATGATAAGTTCGATGAAACATTGGATCTGCTTGATAGCACTTCTCCTTATGCTTTGACCGGCGCTATCTTTGCAAAAGATCGTGATATTGTCGAAAAAGCTACCAAAAGGCTTGTAAATGCAGCCGGCAATTTCTATGTAAACGATAAGCCAACGGGAGCTGTTGTTGGTCAGCAGCCTTTCGGAGGTGCTCGTGCTTCCGGAACTAACGACAAGGCAGGGTCTAGTTTGAACCTTATTCGTTGGGCCAGCCCGCGGACAATCAAAGAAACTTTTGTTCCGCCTGTGGATTATCGTTATCCTTTTATGGCAGAAGAATAAAATATCTTGCTTAGAATAATGAAGGCTGTTCGCATTCGCGGATGGCCTTTTTTGGTGTATGATGTCCGGATGTTCGATTTAAGATGTTTTCCCTTTGCTACATTGTCACTCCATCACTATTGACCGGTTTCTCGCTTATAATTCAACTCTAGAACTCTTTACGAACTTTAGTCACTTTGTTAACTTGAAATACTTTAACCTCTTATTTTACCTGAAATTTCGGTTCTATTTATAAATTTCTCTAAATAACGACCTTCCCTTTTTTCCTATCTTTGACGCCTGTAACCTAAAACGAAATAGACTATGTCAACAAAAGTAAATGTTACCTGGAAAGATCAGATGACTTTTAATGCCAATGTTAACGGATTCGATATTATTCTAGATGCTAGTGAAAATGTGGGTGGAAGAGACTTGGGGCCAAGGCCAAAACCATTAGCCCTTGTTGCTCTGGGTGGATGCACTGGAATGGATGTTGTTTCTATCCTTGCAAAAATGCGTGTGAAACCTGATTTCTTTGACGTTGAGATGGAAGGTGAAATGTCGGATGAACATCCCAAGTATTATAAGTCAATTCACATCAAATATATTTTTAAAGGGGATGATCTTCCCATGGATAAGCTTGAGAAAGCAGTAACCTTGTCGCAAGACAGATATTGTGGTGTAAGTTACATGCTGAAGCAAGCATCAGAGTTGACATACGAAATTGTCGTACTTGATTAACCTGCTGCTTGGGGAATAATGCGTTTGATGAGCCGGAGTTTGTGGGTATATTTATTCATCTCCTGGTTGAAAATACCTTCATGGTCTATGGAATCAATGTGAACGCTTCCTGAAGCATGAATTATCTGCGAGTTGTTCAGCAGGATGCCTACATGAACAATTTGTTCCTCTTCATTGTCAAAAAAGGCCAAATCGCCGGCTTTTGCTTCATGGATGAAGCCAATGATTTCTCCTTCTTTTGCCTGTTCCGAGCTGTCGCGTGGTAGCTGGTATCCGCATGTGCGAAAAACAACTTCTGTAAACCCAGAACAATCAATCCCAAAGTAGGAACGTCCACCCCATAGATAAGGAGCTCCATGATATTTTTTTGCAAGTGAAATCAATGCTTCTATCGTCTGTTTCCTCTGATAAATTTCAGGGTTTACATCAAATTTGAATTGGGATTCTCCAATTTGGAATTTAACATTGTCATAGAATGGTAAACGACTTCCAATACTCAGTAAAACTGAACCTTTTGTGTGGTTGACTTTTAAATATGGGTTGGTTAAATACACGGGATTTTCTTCATATTTAAGTTTGTCGTAAATGTTTTCATCAATCATGCTGATTTGTATGGAATCTACCCAACCTTCATAATTGTTGCCACTGCTTTTAATCAGTAGCCAGGTTTGCATGCTGTCAATGATTTTTACGGTTTCTCCAAATAGTAACTGGTTTACCATTTGGCTTTTTTCAGAGGGTTTTTCCCTTACGGGAACGGCGCTAAGAAGGCAGATACCTGTTTTCATAATTTTTATTAAGTTTAATTAGCGCAATAAGTTTTATTATTTTTGTGGATTAAATAAGATTTATGAAATCTTTTTTTTCAAAATTACAACAAAAATCATACGAGATAGTACGGATTCTAAGCTTCATTGCCGCGGTGGCAATCGTTGTTTTTGTCAGTCCCCGTGAACTGATGTTTAAATATGAGTTCCGTATTGGTAAACCGTGGAATCATAAAGATTTGTATGCCCCTTTTGATTTTTCTATTTACAAAACACAAAAGGAGCTGGCCAAAGAAAAGTCGGAAGCCGTACAAAATGTAAAACCTTATTTTCAATACGATGATCAGGCCACCAAAGAGGGGCGAAGTATTTTGATTCATCAGTTCGGGACAAACTGGACCGCTTTAAGTAAGACAATGGATAGTACTGTCAGTGCCCAGGATTCTATTACTTATCTTGATGCATTGCTTTCTGTTTATGACCAGGTGGAAAAGGGTGTTGTTCGTTTGAATCCTGTGATAGAAGGAAAGGAGGGAAGTTTTCAGATTAACATGGTTAAGAATAACCAGGTGCGTGTGGTGAATTTATCCCAACTTTATACTGTCAAAGAAGCTGATGATTATGCCCTTAAAAGCTTAAGGGATTTGAACAGTCCTGATAGTTCAATGCTTTATGACCTGATAAACAATTCGTTGGTTCAGAATGTGATTTTTGATAAGAACAAAACGGACATGGTGGTTAATGAAATGTTGTCTTCCATTTCACCGACCATTGGATTGGTTCAAAAAGGGGAGCTGATTATTTCTCAGGGAGAGCTGGTTACAGCCAAGAAATACCAGGTTTTGATGTCTCTTAAAAAAGAGTATGAGCAGGAAATGGGAACCACAGAAGCATGGAAATATGTCTTTGGTGGAAGCACAGTCCTGATATTGTTGTTGTTTTTTATTGAATATATGTTTCTGCGAGCGTTTGTGCGCTCTGTTTTCGATGAGCTTCGAAATCTACACTTGCTATTGGGGACGCAGGTGGCCTTGCTGGTGCTTTCATTTTTGATATTTAATTATTATCCCACATGGAGCTATGTGATTCCGTATGCCTTGCTGCCTGTCATTGTAGCAACGTTTTTGGAAAGGCGAGGCTCGCTCATTGTCTTCCTGATTACGTTGATGATACTGGGATTTTATGCTCCCAATAGTTTTGAATTTTTCTATACACAATTTACGGCAGGCTTTGTTGCTGTGCTCTCGGTGGGTCAACTTTCCAAGCGCTGGCATTTGATGCGGGCTGCTTTGCTCGTTTTTCTGACTTATATGGTTGTCTATTTCAGTATGCTTTTGTTACAGGAAGGCTCGTTCTCCAACATTTCTGTTCGTTTTATCTCCATGCTGGGCGGCAGTTCTTTATTGATTTTGCTTGCATTCCCGATAATCTTCATTTATGAAAAAATGTTCGGGATGATTACTCAGCTGACTTTGCTTGAATTGTCAAACACAAATAATCCGTTATTGAGAGAACTTGCTGAAAAGGCACCGGGTACTTTCCAACATTCTATGCAGGTTGCTAATCTGGCTTCAGAAGTACTTTATGTGATTGGTGGTGATGCCTTGCTTGCAAGAACAGGCTGTATGTATCATGATATTGGTAAGATGGAACACCCGTTGTATTTTGTGGAGAACCAGCCAGCAGGATACAATCCTCATGAAGATTTGACTTACGAAGAGAGTGCCAGGATTATTGTTGGACATGTACTTACCGGGATAGAAATGGCGCGAAAAGCGCACCTTCCTGAGCAGATTCTTGATTTTATCAGAACACACCACGGAACCCGCCGGGTAGAATATTTCTACAGACTGGAGCGTAAGCAAAATCCGGGTATGGAAGTCGATGAAACTGAATTCAGGTATCATGGCCCAGTGCCGTTTTCAAGGGAAACAGCTGTGGTGATGATGGCTGATTCAGTAGAGGCTGCTTCCAGGAGTTTGGTAGCGCCTAATGAGCAGAAAATTAATGATTTAGTTGAATTGATTATTGGCTCCATGGTAGAAACAAACCAGTTTAGCAATGCGCCTATTACCTTGCGGGAAATTACCATTGCCAAGAAGGTGTTGAAAAGGAAATTGTTGCATATCCACCACGTCAGGATTGCGTATCCGGATTGATTTCTTTCGCTTCCTAACACTTACATTTCAAGGTAAAACAGATTGTACCACAAAATCTTTTCAGCCACGAATTCGCGGATTGAATACGAATATTTTGGCTTTGATGAGTCATGAATATCTCTCATTTCCAACTTTAGTCTTGAAATTCCTGATAGCACTAATTTGATTCAATTACTGTTGAATCGGTATTTGTAGAATTCGTGCATTCGTGGCTGTAAAATCAGTGGGCACTTAATATCTCCATGACTTAGTAATCAAATAATTGTTGCGGTTATAACTTGATGTTAAATTTCGAATTTTATATTTTTGAGGTAAGCTTTTGCTTCGCTTCCCAAATTGAAAAGAAGATCAAGGATGCTTAGGTTAGGAATAAACCCCTTCCTATCTGAAAAAACCTGAATGTAGGAAGGGAAATTACTTCCAAATGTCTCTTTTTTGGGGCTGATTTCATTTCGCAAGTCTACAACTCCAACGGGTTCTTTTTCAAATTGTTCCGAAAAAGAGATTTGAGATTTAATACCCATCAAATCTGAGAGTTGCAGGATTAATTGATAATTCAGCTCAAACAAATTTTCATGCTTTCCTGAAAGAAATTCCTCCAATTCATCTTTATAAAAAAGATAGAAAGGCGAAGATTCGTAGGCGGATTGAATGGAGCGCTTATGTTTGAGATACCACTTGTCTTCATTCCTTAACAAAACCTGATTGGTAGGCGTATGATTTCCCAAAGGTTTTGTTACAGGAATAGATAATGGCATTAATCCTTTTTCAGAATAAATCTCACAACGATTTCTGTAGGATTGTTTCCGGTAAGTTTCGTGTTTTTCTATAATTACAGGAAATTGTGCGAGTATTGCAAAGTACTCTACCGGAGGAAAATAGGCGGTAGAAAGAAGTATGAATTTCTTTTCTTTTAGCATGGTGCAAAATAACGCTAAGAATTGTTGTTTTCCAAATGAGAAACTTGGAGATGAAAAAGTTCGTAGGCGGCAGCCCGGAGACGCAAAAGCTTGAGAAGCTGTGGCGGGCAGAGCGACACGGGAGCTACTGACAGCCGCATAGCTGAACAGCCTTTTGTGGCGAGGACTATAGCGTACAGCCCGTTAAGCCGCCCAAAATAGTGACAAGGTGACTAAGTGACAAGGTGACTAAGTGACGAGGTGACAAAGGGAAAGGTTGACTTAAATACATCTTAAATCGTACATCCAAA
>CAZGZO010000013.1:1179-27027 GCA_964529695.1 uncultured Lentimicrobiaceae bacterium | reverse complement strand
GCTAATCCGTAGAGAACATATTCCCACAAATCGGTAATGTTTTTGAAAACGGTGAAAAGTACAATAGTAAATATGAATGCTGCAGCACCTTTAGAAACAACTGAAAGATAAGCGGTGATGTTCATCGGGGCACCTTCGTAAACGTCGGCTGTCCACAAGTGGAAAGGAACCAGTGAAATTTTGAATCCCATTCCGCTGATGAAGAATAGCAGTCCGAGGATCAGCATCGGTGATGCAGTCATGTGTTTGGCAATATCAGAGAAATATATGGAACCGGTAGCACCGTAAATCAACGACAATCCGAAAAGCAACACGCCGGAAGAAATGGAAGACAACAGAATCATCTTCACACCAGCTTCAGCGGATTTGCTTTTAAAGCGATCGTAAGCGGCTAAACCGGCTATCGGAATACTAGCTGTTTCCAGACCTATGAAGAATGTCAGAAAATCTCCGGCAGAAACCATAAAGTCCATTCCAATCAGTGTCATGATAATCAGTGCGAAAAACTCGCCCATCTTATCGTGATTTTCGACTTTTTTAAGATAGTCGCTGGATTGGAAAAATACGATTAACACACCCAGGTTCAGAATATCCTTCATTATATCTGTCAGCTTATTGCCCTGGAAAGAGCCTCCAAACAAGGTTCCATGTCCTGCTGGAATAAAACCGACAATAGTTACCAAAAGGAAAAGCACCAACGAAAAGTTAATCACATAAGTCTTCTTCTCGTCTCTTGTGAAAATCTCCACAATCAGAATCAGCACTGCTGCCAATGCCAGCAGTATTTCGTGGCGCATAAGAAAAACATATTGTAAGTTATTCATTTTATCTATGTTTTATATCTGTATTCTATCTTTTATCAGCTCTTAATGAAAAAACACGTGCATTATGGGTCCCAAACTTCTTTGGATTGTATCGGAAAGCCACAGCGGCAGAAGACCAATTCCTGCAATAGCAACTACAAGTGTAATAGTACTTACACGTTCAAACCAGGTGGCATCGGTAAGTTTCAAATGCTCGTCATGTCTGACAGGTCCCAGTAACATAATTCCCACAACACGCAGGATATAAACGGCTGTAACCACAATGGATGAAACAACTACGATGGTAGCCACACGGTGGAACATATCTGAATGTGCAAAAGCACCGACAAAGATGGTCATTTCAGAAACGAAACCACTGAATCCCGGCAAACCGAGGGATGCAAAACCGGCGATGATGTACATCACGCCGAGGAATGGGATAATCTTCAGCAAACCACCCATTTCGTGGATGTTACGAGTATGCGTACGTCCGTAAACCATACCAATCAAGGCAAAGAAGAGGGCTGTCATCAAACCGTGAGAAATCATCTGCAGGATGGCACCGTCAATAGCGGTGGTATTCATCATCAACAAGGCAAACAAAATCAATCCAACGTGACTCACTGAGGAGTATGCATTGATATATTTAAGGTCTTTCTGTTTGATAGCACCGAATGCTCCGTAAACCACACTGATGGAAGTCAGGATAATGAATATCCATGCCAACTGGTGCGCAGCTTGCGGCATCAGGAACATAGCAACGCGGAAACATCCGTAAGCTCCCAATTTCATCAACACTCCGGCGTGCAACATGGAAACGGCGGTTGGTGCGGAAGCATGACCGTCGGGAGACCATGTGTGTAACGGGAAAAGAGCACCCAGGACACCAAATCCCACGAAAGTAAGCGGGAAGAAGAACCGTTGAGCCGCAATCGGAATATGCACTTTGGAGATTTGCAACATATTAAAGGTGAACTGTCCACCGCCCGGGGCCGAGTTGAAATAAATTCCCAGCAAACCAACAACCAGCAAAGCAGAACCTGCCATCAACATCAGCGTAAGCTTCATGGCCGACCTTTCCTTCGGACCCGTTCCCCAGATACCAATCAGGAGGTACATCGGAATCACAGCCAGCTCGTAGAAGACAAGCATGGTAAATAAGTCCAGTGAAATAAAGAATCCGAAAACTCCTGTGGAGAGGATAATCAGCGAAATGAAAAACTCGCGTGAAAGGTATTCCATCTTCCAGGAAGCGAAAACTCCTGCAAAAATTACAATAGCCGTCAAAGCAATCATGGCAACGGAAATGCCGTCAACACCAATTGTATAATGAATGTTCAACGGTGCGTACCAGACATGATCCGCCATAAATATCATATTATGCAGGTTGCCGGGGCCTTGAACAGAGAGGTAATAAAATACCAGGATAGTAGCTAAGATAAGCTGTACGCCCATCCCAATGGCTGAGACAACCCGAGCACCTTTCAGACCTTTGGTAAACATAATCGCGATTACCGTTAAAACAGGGACTGCAATAAATAAGTTCAGAAAATCCACGTTTTATATTTTTTAGGTTCTAACTATATTCTATTTATTATCAATTACTTTCAGGCTTTATTAATGCATAAAGTAAAGTATTACCAAAACAAAGGCTAACACACCTGCTACAAAGACAAAAGCATATTCCTGTAAGGCTCCTGACTGAAGTTTTTTGATCTTTGAAGATGTTTTCATCGTCACAGTACCAACTCCAAACACAAAGCCGTCAACAATATTATGGTCAAACCATGCTACAGCAGTGGCAATGATTCCAAACATAATTTTCTTTGTGACAAACAAATAAACCTCGTCGATGTAAAATTTATGATAAGCCCATTTATGAAAATTTCCTAAGAAATTAACAACAGCCTGTGGGCGGTTACTTTCTTTCTTATAGAGATACCAGGCAGTTACGATACCTACTACACCAATCAGAACAGAAGGAATACTTGCCATCCAATCCAAGTGATCAACCATTGGTTTTAAGTCAGGTGTAATCAAATTGTGGAAAGGAATCCAGCCTCCGAATGTAGCACCTAAAGCAAGGAAAATCAACGGAATCGTCATTGTCAAAGGCGATTCGTGCGGAGTGTGATGTCCATATTCTGTATCTTTTCCCCAGAAGATTCTGAAATACAGCCTAAAAATATAGAATGAAGTCAAACCGGCTGTAATATATTCTGTCCAATAAATCAACTTATTAGCTCCCAAAGCTGCATCCAAAATCTGGTCCTTACTAAAGAACCCTGCAAAAGGAGGAACTCCTGAGATTGCCAAACATGCAGCCAGGAAAGTGATATGTGTAATCGGCATATATTTCCTGAGACCTCCCATATCTTTCATCATATTTGAATGCACCGCGTGAATAATAGAACCTGCACCCAGGAAGAGTAATGCTTTGAACATGGCGTGTGTAAACAAGTGGAACATACCGGCCATGTAACCTAAGCCGTGATGACCGCCATATCCTGAAACGCCCAAACCAACCATCATATATCCAATCTGCGACAGCGTTGAATAAGCCAGCACGCGTTTAATATCGAACTGCGTCATGGCGATGATTGCTGCAAACAGCGAAGTGAAAGCACCAACATACCCGATTCCAATAAGTACCTGTGGTGTTTGGAAATGATAAATCGGGAACAATCTGGCTACCAGATAAACACCGGCAACAACCATGGTTGCAGCGTGAATCAAAGAAGAAACCGGAGTCGGGCCTTCCATAGCGTCAGGCAGCCAAATGTGGAATGGGAACATGGCCGATTTACCGGCACCACCGATAAAGATAAGCGCCATAGCCCATGACAATGCTGAAGCCCCCATGAAGGTAACACCTGTAAAGCTTGAGAAAATGGAAGTTCCTTTCGCAACCGGAGCTGTCAGTACTGAAAAATCAAATGTCTTTGTAAAATATGACAGAACCAGGATACCCACTAAAAATCCGAAGTCAGCAAAACGGGTGACGATAAATGCCTTTTTAGCAGCCGCCACCGCTGACGGTTTCGTATAATAAAATCCTATCAACAGGAAGGATGAAGCTCCCACGAGTTCCCAGAAGATGTACATCTGGAAAATATTCGTTGAGAGAACCAATCCCAGCATGGAAAAAGTAAACAGTGAAAGGAAAGCATAGTACCGAGCAAATCCCGTTTCCCCTTTCATATAACCCAAGCTAAACCAGTGTGCCATGAAAGAAATCGTGGTTACCACAACGATCAGCAACACGGAGATTGGATCGAGTAAAATTCCCATGTGGATTTGGAGATGCGGCGTAAATGCCAGCCACTCCATGTTAATAGGAATAATGGTCTGATAATGTGTTACAGCATGAGAGAAGAAATACTCATAACCGGTAAACAAGGCTAAAACCCAGGAAATTGCCAGGCCAATAGTTCCCATCATTCCGGAAACGATCGGTTTCCACTTCATTCCAAACAATCCTGTAACCAGGAAGATTGTCAATGGAATCAGCGGTATCAATAATGTATATGAATAATTAACCATCTCAGTTATTATTTTTTAGAATTTCATTTCGTTTACTTCGTCCGTATCGATATTCTGGATCCGGCGATAGATATTAATAATCAAGGCAATGGCTACAGAAGCTTCTGCAGCGGCAACCCCCACTATGAAGAGTCCGAAGAAATGTCCCTGCAATTGATTGGGATAAAGAAACCTGTTAAACACAAGAAAATTAATAACCACTGAATTCAGGATTAACTCAATGGATAATAATATGGTGATCAGGTTCTGACGGATAATAAATCCCATGACCCCGATGAAAAACATCAAAGTACTAACGATTAGAAAATGGTAAATAGTTATTCCCTGAATCATGACAAATTAATTTTGGTTCTTTTCTTTCTTAGCAATAACAATAGCCACAACCATGGCGGCCAACAGCAAAATACTGATCAACTCAAATGGCAGTACGTAACCGTTCTTTCCGATTCCCAGCAGTTGTTCTCCGATAACATGCATATTCACAGTCATGGGAGTTACGGAGGCAGCTCTCTCGAAATGATGTGACAAGAGCACCCATAAAACAGTTCCACTACCCAAAATCAGGGCGATGAAACCCATCCAGAGTTTCCAGGCCGCAGGTTTAGCGAATTTGTGGCTGATGTGACTCGTCAACAAAATACTGAAGATGATCAGCACCACAATACCTCCTGCATAAAGTATCAACTGGACGGCTGCCAGGAACTGATAATTCAACAAGAAATACAGTCCGGATGTACCCACCAGCACGAACAACAGATAAACAGCTGCTCTCAGCATCTTTCCTGTGGTAATGGTCATCACCGAAAATCCAAGAATCACGGCGGACAGCAGATAAAACATCAATACATTAATCGTCATGATTTAACCTCCTTCTTTTCTTTCGGTTTAATGGATGACCCGGGATGGTTTAAAACTTTGGTAAGATTGGCCCGATCAAAAACGGCGTGTTCAAATTCCTGTCCCCACTCCAAAGAATTTGTAGGGCAAGATTTTATACATAGTTCGCAGAAAGTACACATTGATAAATGATAAATATGTTTATCAATGGCACGAACCATTTTTCCGTTTTCATCTGGTTCTTTTTTTGCTATAATTTCGATGGCTCCATTTGGGCAGTTCATCTGACAAATTCCGCAACCATTACAAGTGTGCTGGTTGTTTTCGTCATGTGTCATGATGACCTCGCCTTTAAAAGCGTCTTCCATTTTCAGCGTGGCGCGGTTTTCAGGGTATTGTTCCGTAACAATTTGTCCGGGACTCAGAAAATACTTCCCTGTAACACGCATCCCGGCCCACAAAGAGCGAACCCCGGAAAATATGTCAGCAAAATATCTAAATACACTATTCATGTTTACTTATTTTTCTCGTTAGAAATACCAACCCATCAGGGCAATTAAGGCAATCAACACTGTATTGATAAGGCTCAAAGGCAACAAATACTTCCACTCCAGATTCAGAAGCTGGTCGATTCGCAACCTGGGGAAAGTCCATTTGAACCACATAATCAGATATATTACAAAGAATGTCTTTCCAAAGAACCAAACGATGGATGGAATGTAATCCATGATTTGATTAAATTCATGCCAGTTACCGATGTGCAATGGCATCCAGCCTCCCAGGAACATGGTAGCGCCTATAGCAGCCACGATAAACATGTTCATGTACTCGGCCAGGAAGAAAAAGGCGAATTTAATACCTGAATATTCCGTGTGGAAACCAGCGGTAAGCTCTGACTCGGCTTCTGCCAGGTCGAAAGGTCCGCGGTTGGTTTCTGCCGTACTTGCAATCAGGAAAATAATAAAGGAAATAATCACAAGAATATGTCCTTTAAAAATCCACCAGCCATCAGCCTGACTTTGAATGATGGTTGAAAACTGCATGGAGCCTGACAAAATCACTACTGACATCAGGGAAAGTCCAACAGAAAGTTCGTAACTGATAATCTGTGCACCGCTACGCATGGCACCAATCAAAGAATATTTACTGTTACTAGACCATCCTGCCAGCAGGATTCCAATCACACCCAGTGATGAAACAGCCATCACATAAAAAATACCCACGTTAAAATCGATTGCCTGCAACCCTTTTGCAAAAGGCAGTGCTGCTATTGCCATGAAAGAAGCAATAATTACAACAAAAGGTGCCAGGTTGAATAGAAATCCATCGGCATTTTTAATCGGGATAAGCTCTTTTAACAAAAGTTTTATCAAATCCGCAATGGTCTGTAAAAGTCCCCATTTACCAACACGGTTAGGTCCGATACGGTTTTGAATAACGGCACAGACCTTTCTTTCAAGGTAAACCAAAAAGAGGCCCAGCACTGCATAAAAGCCCAAAAAGACAACTCCGATTATGACAAATTCCACAGCAGTGGCAAGCCACGGAGCCATAGCGCTATTCAGGCCTTTGTCTATTGCGGTGGTAAGTGTCGAAAAACTCCAAATATCTAAAATCATGCTTTGTATATTTATCGGTCAATATCAGGTAATACCAAATCCAGTGAACCACTAATTGCAACTAAGTCAGCAATCTTCAAACCTTTTGAAAGAGCATTCAGGACGAACAAATTGCTAAAGTTTGGTGTGCGGAATTTCATACGGTAAGGAAATTTAGCACCATCGCTTATAACGAATACACCCAGCTCCCCACGTGCTGTTTCAACACGCTGGTAATACTCACCTTCAGGAAGTTTAACAATGGCTTTCATTTTAGCAGTAAAATCTCCTTCAGAAGGCATCTTTTCTACCAATTGTTCCAACAGGTTCAGCGAAACTTCCATTTCGTCCATACGCACCTGGTAACGGGCGAAGGAATCACCTTCTTTATATAGAACCTGTTCAAAATCCAGCTTGTCGTAAATACCGTAAGGTGCAACTTTTCTTACGTCGCAGGCAAATCCGGAACCTCTTCCAGAAGGACCGGTAACACCAAAAGCTACAGCTTGTTCACGAGACATGATACCAATACCTTTTGTTCTGTTATGGAAAATAACATTATCGGTCAGCAGGTTTTTGTAATCAGGTAATTTTTTGCGGAAGTATTTCACAAACTCTATAACATGCTTCTGGAAGTTCGGATGCACATCATGCATTAAACCACCGGGTGTATTAAAGCTGTGAAGTAACCGGGAACCGAAAGACTCCTCAAAAATCTGAAGTATCCTTTCGCGGTCGCGCAATCCGTAGAAGAAGGTTGTCAATGCACCCAGGTCCATACCGAAAGCACTCCACCACAATTGATGCGATGCCAGACGGTTCAGCTCATCCAGGATGGCACGAATATATTGTACTCTTTCAGGAACTTCAACTTCCAG
The DNA here is from genome assembly GCA_964529695.1 of uncultured Lentimicrobiaceae bacterium. Taxonomy (GTDB): domain Bacteria; phylum Bacteroidota; class Bacteroidia; order Bacteroidales; family F082; genus Sulfidibacterium. Next base: position 19,368 of record CAZGZO010000013.1, on the reverse strand, counting down.
CGCATTTTCAACGGCCAGGCAAACGGCTTCGTTGTTCATGTGTGCCGAAAGATAATCCATCCTGTCGGTCAAGTGAATAATCTGTTTGTAGGTATCAGCTTCGCACATTTTCTCAATACCCCGGTGAATGTATCCGATGTGAGGAATCACATATTTAACAATCTCACCGTTCAGACAGACTTCCAACCTTAAAACACCATGTGTTGACGGATGCTGAGGCCCCATATTGATGATGTAATCTTCATCATCTTTAACTATAATATTTTTAATTACATCTGTACTCATATCAATTGGGTAATTCTATAATATTCACTTCGTCTTTGAAATCTTTTCTCAGCGGGAAGCCATAATCATCTTCGAGGAATAATCTTCTGAGATCGGGATGGTTTTTAAACCGGATTCCGAACAAGTCGAAGACTTCTCTTTCAAAAAATTCGGCTGTTACCCAAATATCCGAAACAGTATCAACTTCCGGCTTTTCACGGTCAGAAATATCAGCTTTTAATACAATCAGATTATGGGTTTTAGTAGATTCCATGTGATAGTACACCGTAAATTTTTCAGAAAAATCAGCGGCAGTCATATTAATAAGGTAGTCAAAAGGATGACCTTCCATATTTCTTAGCTGCTCGGCTGCTTCGTGTAATTTATCTGCGGGTACAACTATTTCAGGATATTGAGAACCTTGACTCACAGTGCCATAAGGTATGACTTTAGTGATAAGCTCCATTAATTCTGTATTTTCCATATTAACTCGCTTATTTTGCTTCTTCTTCTTTATTTCTCAGGGCAACTTCCTTCGTTTTTATTTTCCGCTGAAGTTGCATCACACCGTACAGTAATGCTTCAGGTCTTGGAGGACATCCGGGAATGTAAACATCCACCGGAATGACGTGATCAACACCCCGTACAACTGAGTAAGTATTATAATAGAATGGTCCGCCGGAAACCGCGCAAGCACCCATGGCGATAACATACTTTGGTTCTGCCATCTGATCGTACAGACGTTTCAGAACGGGAACCATTTTGTGGACAATCGTACCGGCAACGACGATAACATCTGCCTGTCTGGGAGTTGCACGATAGACCTCAATCCCAAAACGGGCGAAATCATAACGTGAGGCCCCGGCAGCCATCATTTCAATACCGCAGCAACTTGTCGCAAAAGTTAAAGGCCAAATCGAATTCGACCGGCCCCATTTCAACAAATCACTAACTTTTGAAAAAAATACATTGTCTCCTAATGCCTTCATATCCTCAAGGGTCTGGTTGTCCTTGAAGTCGGCATCCTTCATTGATTTGATTTTTACACCCATTTCAAAGCTCCTTTCTTCCATGCATACAACAAACCCAGACCGAGAATGAAAAAGAATACGATAATTTCGATGAAGGCTCTCATACCTACTGCCTTCATCACATCAGCCCAGGGGAACAGAAAAACTGTTTCCACATCAAAAACCAAATAGATAATTGCAAATAAATAATAGCCAACACTAAACTGAATCCAGGTGGGGCCTTCGGTTGGAATACCACACTCGTAAGGCTCAAATTTTTCATGGTTAGATGAACGTGGTGAAATAAGCGATGAAAAGACAATCGCCCCACCCACAAGCACTAACGCAAGAACAAAAAAAAGGACTAACGATTCGCTACTCATAGAATTATATATGTAGATTATTACTTTAAAATTTTGCGCGAAATTAGTTCGATTATTCTAAATTTTAAATCCCAACGCGGTGTTTTTGGGACTAAAATGCCAATTTATTCTCAGTCTTAATAAGCCTTTTAGAATATTCCTGATGGATTCGTTTTTGTAATTCCGCAAAAACAAAAGAAACAAACTTTTTGATTCGTGATGCTAAAAAGAGGTTATTTTTTCCAGATTAAAGGAAATATCTAAATGTTTTTTCCATTTGAAGCTAAGAGAAAATATTAGTCTTCAAGACCATATTTTTTCAGTCTGCGGTCGAGGGCCTGCCATGTAATATTTAACAGAGCTGCTGCTTTGGATTTGTTGTTACCCGCCTTCTCTAAAGCCTTTTGGATAATCATTTTTTCATTGACTTCAAGGTCAAGAGTTCCGTTTCCATTGGCTGAAGCCACATTTTCCCGGGCACTATTTGAATCTCCGGATGAGAGATGTATATGTTCCGGTAAAAGCTCATTTCCATCACAATAAATAACACCTCTTTCAATAATGTTTCTCAGTTCCCGGATGTTGCCCGGGAAATCATATGACTGCAACATGGCCAATGCCTTGGGATCTATTTTAGTAACCGATTTTGCCAATTGCTCTGAATACCATTTTAGGTAGTATTGAATCAGCATGGGGATGTCTTCAGCGCGATCGCGCAAAGGCGGAATCTTAATAATGAAAATGCTCAGCCTGTGAAACAAATCGGGTCTAAACTTATTTTCTTGTGCCATTTTCTCCAAATCTCTGTTGGATGCTGCTACTACGCGGACATCAACTTTCTTGCTTTGCCTCGAACCTACTTTGCTAACTTTACGTTCTTCGAGAACCCGAAGCAGTTTAGCTTGTTGCCCTAAAGGCATATCACTGATTTCATCCAGAAACAATGTGCCGTTATCAGCAATCTCAAACCAGCCTTCCTTGTCAGAATCTGCACCTGTAAAAGCGCCTTTTTTATGACCGAAAAATTCACTTTCAAACAGGCTTTCCGGCACGGCAGAGCAGTTCACGGAATAAAACATGTTCTTATTTCGCTGACTTAAATAATGTATTCCATGCGCTACTAATTCCTTACCAGTCCCGCTTTCCCCAAGAATTAAAACAGAGGTCGAAGGCGTCTGAGCAACACGATTCATGGAAGCTACCAATTCTTTCAAGGCAGGACTATTTCCAATGAGCTGAACACCAATATTTTCCAATAATTTTTTTGACAAGATTCCGACACTGGTTTTTACTGTATCCAACTCAGAAGTGAGTTGGATAAAACGCTGTGTCCGAACAATGGCTTTATAAACATCCGCAAGCCGGAAAGGTTTCGGAAAATAATCAACAGCCCCTTTTCGCATGGCTTCAATAACTGTGTTCATATCACCATGTCCGGAAATCATGATAACCTCAGTAAGAGGACTTATTTTTTTGATTTCCAGCAACAAATCCAACCCACTCATTCCGGGAAGTCGGATATCAAGAATGGCAATACCAATATCAGAGGACTTAATAATATCAAGTGCCTTTTCAGGATGATTGGCACTGAAAACACAAAATTTTCTGCTTTTCAGAAATTCCTCAATTTCTTCAACGAACCTTTGCTCATCATCAACAATCAGGATTCGTACATGTCGGTTCATATTTTATCTTTTTAGTGGTAATGTCACAACAAAATTAGAAAAAACACCTTCCTTGCTTTCCACATCTATTCTTCCACCCATTTCTTTGATAATTCCATAAGAAATAGAGAGACCAAGGCCTGTGCCCTTCTCTTCATCTTTGGTAGTGAAAAAAGGATCGAAAATATTATTTATGTGTCTCATCGAAATTCCCATTCCGTTATCATACACGCCTATAAGACAGTTGTCTTTCTCAGTTACACACTTTACTTTAATACTCTTGGAATAAGGGCTCGAATTATTCATTTTCTCCTTCTCTTCAACAGCATACTTTGCATTAGATAACAGGTTAACAATCACCTGTTCAAGACGATAAGGATTTCCCTCAACAATCATGGGGTCATTCTGAATTTCCATCTTCAAATCAATATTATGACTTTTCAACTGCACTTTCATCATGGAAAGTGCATTTTGAATGACGGTCACGGGATTAATTTCCTCTAGGAAAACATTTTGCTGGTCACGCGAGAAAATACGAACATGCTCAATAATTTTATTGATTCGTTCCACATCATGAAAAAGCGTTGCAAATTTATCTTCAATATATTTTTTATCAACCTTATCTTCACCCTCAATACGAAGTAGAATATTTTCAAGGCCCATAGAAATTCCGCCCAAAGGCTGGTTAATCTCATGTGACAAACCGGCCGAAAGCTCACCAATAAATTCTAGCTTAGATTTCTGAACCAATAATTGCTGTTGTTGTCTTACTTTTTGAACCTCCTCCGCCACACGGGTTTCCAAAACCTTATTCAACTTATTAATCTCTTTTTCAGCCTTCTTCCGATTTGTAATATCTGAAAAGAAAATCAAATAAGCAGGCTCATCATTCCATATTATATTATTGGTTCTGATTTCAACCCACAACGTCTCTCCTTTTCCTGAATGGACCCTGACATCAACAGAACTGATTTCATGAGAATCGGTAATGGATTGAAAATAGGACTTAAGTAAAGCCTTATCCTGTTTTAATACGATACTTTCCAACGATTTACCAATTAGCGAGCGCGGATTCATTTTCAGGATATTGGTAACTTCAGGATTAACCATAATAATTTTACCATCAATCAATAAAATGATCCCGTTATTCGCGTTTTCGTAAATCAGGCGGTATTTCTCTTCGCTGTCCTTAAGTCTTAATTCTGCCAGTTTTCTTTCAGCAACCTCTTTTTCAAGGTCTGTAGTTCTTTCACTAACACGTCGTTCCAGATATAAATTCAATTCCTTCAGTTCTGCTTCAACCTGCTTTCTGTAAATTGCAGCTCCCAGGTTGCTTGCCACTGTTTCCATGGCATTCAATTCTACACCCGACCACATCCTTTCTTCATCACAAACATCGACTCCAATAAATCCCCACCATTTATGCTGGACGTAAATAGGCATTACCAGAATTGAAATAATATCCTGTGCCTGTAAAATCTCACGTTCCAAAACAGGGAAATCTTTTACCAATCCACTAACATATTCTCCTTTTTTCATGAGTTGAACCCACCGGCTTATTGCCGGTTCATCCATAAAGATTTTCTGTAATAATGGATTATCGATTTCCGGTTTTATTCCCTCAGCTACCCATTCCTGTGTCTGAGAAATATATTCTTTACCTTTCTTATCTTTAAAATTCTGGAAAATATAAACACGTGACGCTTTTGTGGACTCTCCAATACGTTCCAAAACCTTAGCAACCGACTGGTTGTCAAATCCTTCATTAAAAAATGTAACCGTTGAATATGCAAGAGCCTGAAGTATTGCCTCTCCCCTTTCTTTGGCCTGTTCTGCCTGGCGTCGTTTGGCTTCTTCCTCCGTAACTTTCTTATCCAGCAAAATATCGTGGGCCTGCTCTTCAATCATATTCAGCAAAATCTCCGATTCGGCAGGTTTCAGCAGGTAACCCTTCACACCTAAAGCAATAGCACCCAAAAAATATCTCGGTTCAGCAAAAGCTGATAAGATGATGACTCGTACTTCCTTATCGATCTGCCTTATTTTCGAGATCATTTCCAACCCCGAAAGGACTGGCAATCTAATGTCCGTAAGAATCATGTCAGGACGATGCTTCACGAACATTTCATAGCCGGAAAGGCCATCGGAAGCCACTAACACTTCCTCAATAGACAGCTTCAATATCTTTGAGTAGATGTTTCTCAACGAAGAATCATCTTCGATATATAATAGCGATATTTGAAGCTTTTCCATGCTATAATTTTGAGTTTATTTGTACTCCTTAACGCCAGCCCGAATTGCCACCGGAAGCCTGTTAACAGCCGGAACCAACGGACAGGACCATCTATCTGCGTAAGCGCAATAAGGGTTATATGCTTTGTTAAAATCTACTATCACGGAATCGGAAACCGGTTTCTCAATATCCAGGTAACGACCGGCAGCGTGTGTCGTAATGCCATTGGTCTTATCTTTAAAAGGAATAAAAAGAAAATTCCCCCATTCAGGATCCTTCTTAAGCCTTATATTCTGATAAACTGTCAGTTTACATAGTGTGTCATGAATTTTAAACACAACATGACCATAAATCCGGTACTGTGGCTTCCTCGCTGTGTTCGTTGCCATTTTAAAAACAGGGCTCACCGTATCCAAATCAAATTTTGCCTTGACTTTGTATTTATATTTTACCGGATACCAGGAAAGTCCGTGAAAATTTTTCAACGAATCCTTTTCGAGTGGAGAATTTGCACTATCAGCAAAAAATGCATCCTCTTTTTTTCGTTCTTTATGAATACTATCTGTGTAATAGCCGATTTCCAGCTTATTTTTAAAATTTGCATATTGCGGATGAAAAAACACAGAAACGTAAAGCCAGGCAACAAATTCATTGCTCACATTTCTGAAGCCGATGCTGGCATGCCACCAGTGTTCCGGATCAAAAGATCGATCTGTATCTGCAATAATTCCGATTTTATAATCTGAACCAAAAGCGCGTTCAAACATCAAATGGGTCCGCCGGGCATGTACGCCTACCGAATAAATATTGAAGCTTTTGCCCCATTCAGGATGCTTTTCCATTATCATGCGCGTTGCTACTCCAGTATTGTAAGTACGGTCAATGAACACTGTTGTTGGAATAACGGCTTTATAAATACTGTCTTTGAACCCCATGTGCCTCAATTCAGCAGCAGCAGCCGTGGCCGTATTTGGAAACATCACAAAGTCCTCGAAATGGACCAATGGTAGTCCCGTGATTATCAAATACTTATAATGGTCACGCTTGTATAACTCCATCGCGTGTTTCAATGCATAATCTTCTACCCATCCTTCAATCACCAATGTCTTGGTTTTAACCGGTTTTTCCATAGAAAGGAAACTGCAAACTGTACCCATCCATACCCTTACGATAATCGCAAGCAAGACAATTATCAACAACCACCCTAAAATTGTAGGACGCGGCCACGATTTTTTTACGAAGAATTTGAATCTCAAGGGCATTTTAGTACTTACATCAACTACGGAAAATCACACATTGCGTTAAATAAATCAAAAAAAGTTCCTAATCCTAACATAATGTACTCTTTCCGCTTACTTTTGCCAAAAGTAAGAAATTTGTCCATGATTGAGGATAATTGAAACAGGATTTGATATCTATGAATTTTTCAGATATAAGAAGGGACTTTGGAAGCAGGAATAATCGGGAACCCGTCTGGCCCGAAGAACCCTTTTCACTTTTTTCGGAATGGCTGGGAAGGGCCATTCAAACTAAGATTCCGGAAGCGAATGCCATGGTTCTTTCTACTGTTGGAAAAGAAGGCAAACCATCTTCCAGGGTGGTTTTGCTCAAAGGGTTTGATATAACTAAAGGATTTTCTTTTTACACAGATTATCAAAGCAAAAAAGGCAGAGATCTGGAAGAAAATCCATTTGCCAGCCTACTATTTTTCTGGAATTTTCAGGAAAGACAAATACGTATCGAAGGGAAAGTAAAAAAGCTGAGCAGGAAACAGTCTTCCGACTATTTTAAAGAACGACCGCTGGAAAGCCAAATCAGCGCCATGGTTTCAAAACAAAGCCAGCCCATAGAAAGTCTTGAAGTACTGGAAAAACAGAGACAGGAACTGCTTAAATCTCAGGATTCCGTTCAGTGTCCCAAGCATTGGGGTGGATACACCCTTTGTCCTAAAAAAATTGAATTCTGGCAGGGCGGCCCCAACCGTATGCATCACAGGATGGAATATAATCTCGTAAATGGATCCTGGCAAAAACAAAGGCTTTCACCCTGATAAAATTAGTCTATCTTCTTAACATCAATTTTTGAGTTAGACTGATCCGGTTCATCGCCACCTTTTTTTGCCTTGGACTTTAATTCCTGCACAACTTTATCAATATCTTCCGAAGTGAAGTTTTTTTCGATGCAGGCTTCTTCCAGTGTCCCCCAAATCGGTTCACCACACATGATACAGCGAATGCCTTTGTCCATCATAAAACGGACCGAAAAAGGATATTCCTCAACGAGTGTTTCTATGAGTATTTCTTTTGTAATTTCAGTTTTTGCCATTTTTTAGTCTTTTATATTGACAGAGCTCTAATTAATTATTTACCATATTTACCTATCAATCAGCCAATAAATATCTTTTTTATTTAACCTACCCCTTCACCCCTTCCAAAAGGGGATTAGTGGTATTTATTGACTGATTGATAGCCTACTTTGATTAGAATTCAAAAATGATTTCCATCAATCCCCTCCTCGGAGTGGCATAGGGGTGGGTCAATATATAATATCTAATCATTTTTTGAATTCTTTTACATTGCCCTAAAACAATCCTCCATTCTTGTAAATTTCAAGCTGTACTTCTGAAAAAGGTTCCACTTTCATTGATAATCCTTTGGATTCATTGACCAATTCTCCGGTAATAAAGCTCACTTTCAGTATATCACCATCCATCAACTTAATATCTTCCAATGAATTATAAATCATTATTGGAAGTCCGGCATTGATGGCATTTCGTTCATAAATAGCGCCAAAAGATTCGGCAAGTATAGCATTAATTCCCAGTGCAAGGAAACCATCCACAGCCTGTTGCCGGGAACTTCCCGATCCGAAATTTTTTCCGGTTATTACAATGTCACCAGGTTGTGCTTTTTTAGCAAAGTCTTCATAACCTTCCAGATTATCAAAAATATACTGGCCCATCTTTTCCATTTCCGTCACCTGCAGATAACGGTTATGAAAGATCATATCCGTATCAATATTATCTCTGTCAACAATCCAGACTCGGCCTTTTATTTCTGTAGGCTTATCAGCGAGCTGTTTTTCAGGACGGGCTGCTTTTTTGAAATCAGCAGACTCTTCCATCTCAAACAAAGCAGGAGTTTCAGGAATATCATCTTCCGTTGTGATATAACCAGCCACTGCCGAAGCCGCTACCGAAGCCGGTGAAGCCAGGTAAACCAATCCCTTCCCTTGCTTTCCCGGAAAATTTCGGTTTCCGGAACTGATGGTCACCTCACCGGGACCATTCTGTCCGACCTGTCCGGCAGCGCAACCTGCACAACCTGCATTGGAAACCAAAGCACCCGCATTTTTAAAGATTTCTATGATGCCTTCATCCAGACATTGTTTCCAGATATCGTCTGTTGTAGGCACAATTTTAAAAACAACTCCCGGTGCTACCTTCCGGTCTTTAAGAATCTTTGCCACAGCTCGCATGTCTTCCATCCGTCCGTTGGTGCAGCTCCCCACAAAGGCAGAATCAATTTTTACCTTTTTTTCCTGATTAATATTAACTGTATCATGTGGTTTCCCGGGTCGGCTGACCATCGGCACAAAATTAGCAGCATTGATTGTGAACTCTTTATCGTATTGAGCATCAGTATCTGCTGAAATTTTTTCAAGCTTCCTTCCCGTCCTTTCTTCGCAATATTTCATGATAGCATCGCTGGGTGGGAAAAGAAGAATAATCACTCCCATTTCCGTTCCCATAGAGGCGATTGTAATTCTTTGATCCAACGTGAGCTTTTCAACAGCATCTCCATAAAATTCAACGGAATATCCCAATAACGAATTGGCGCCAAAACGGTTTAAGAGATTTAAAACAATATCTTTAGCTGTTACGTTGGAAGGGATTTCTCCTGTCAGGGTAAGCTTGGCAGAACGTGGCACCTTAAACCAAACCTTCCCCTGATGAAACGCTGCTGCGACATCTTTATCGCCCATCCCCTGGCCAAATGCGCCAATTGCACCCAAAATATTTGCATGAGAATCTGTAGTAACGGCAGTTGATCCCGGCCAAACAATTCCTTCCCTGATAAAAGTATGCGTTCCGATACCATTGTCGATATCGAAAACTTTGATGCCGCGCTTTCTTGCAAAAAGCCTTATTACCTGCTGACTGGCAGCATACTTTTGATCACTTCCTGTAGGATTGGTATCGAAAGTGAAGAAGGTTTTTGACGGGTCATCAATAGATAACCCCAGATTTTCAATATGTTTTACAACATTGGGACCACCGAAGTCCCTGGCACTACGGGCATCAATATCAATATTTACAATATCTCCCGGTTTTACAAAATCTTTGTGAGCGTGGACTGCAATTATTTTTTCAATGATGTTCATCGCGGTTAATTTTTTACAAAATTAAAGATTCTTCCCGCTGAAAAACTCAGGGTTTAACTGAATTTAAATCTTTGTTTTGACAAAATTCCGGTTGGAAGGTTGTAGGGTAAAAAGGTTCAAGAGCTTAAAAGTTCAAGAGATCAATGGATCAGAAGATTAAATTCTGCAAAATTTACAATTGTCTGTCAATAGTTTGACTACCGTTTGACCATTGTCTGACCACTAAAACCACCCAGGCTCTCCAAAAATCCTATCCCCTCTCAGTTAAAAGGAAAAGGCCGGAGGGATCGTCATCTTCCGGCCTAAATCAACCAAAACCTAATTATTAATTGCATTTTATTGCCTCAATAACTTCCATGCAATACAAGTGCCACAATTAACAATTCACTGGCTTTTATTCAATTGACCATTATTCACAAATACCATGAATTTATTACCCTGAAAATTTCTTATGATTTCGGAAAAATGTAGAAAAATGTATACGTTATCGGAAAGCTGTTTCCTATCAAACAGGTAAGTTATTTTACCAGCGCTCCAAAAAGGTCATAATAATCTGATTCTGTGATTTTAACATCATAAAAATTTCCGATTTGGAGGCGGTTATTTTCAACGGGAATAAGGATTTCATTGTCAACTTCGGGCGAGTCAAACTCAGTGCGTCCCACATAAAAATCGCCATCTTTTTTGTCAATAAGCACTTTTAAGGTGGCCCCTTCTTTTTCCTGATTCAGCTCCAGAGAAATATCTTGCTGCAGTTCCATTAATCGATTCTCCCGCTCCTGTTTCACTTTATCAGGAACATCATCAGCAAGTTCAAATGCTGTTGTATCTTCTTCCGGTGAATATTGAAAAACGCCAAGCCTATCAAAGCGTGTTTCTTTCACAAAATCCAACAACTCCCGGAACTCTTCTTCTGTTTCACCCGGATATCCCACAATTAAAGTTGATCGTAAAGCAAGGTTTGGAATTTGTTTCCTAAGGGAACGGACAAGAGCTTTGGTTTTTTCACCATCCAGTCCCCTTTTCATAGATTTCAAAATCCGGCTGCTGATGTGTTGTAAAGGAATATCAAGATAGTTGCACACTTTCGGGTTTTCCTTCAAAAGCGTGATCAAATCCTTGGGGAAACCGGCAGGATAAGCATAATGCAGACGAATCCATTCAATTCCGGGAATCTGAGATATTCTGTCTGCCAATTCCGCTATCCGTCTTTTGCCGTACAAATCCAAACCGTAATACGTTAAGTCCTGGGCAATCAGTAAAATTTCCTTAACACCTTTTGCAGCAAGATTTTCAGCTTCAGTTATGATTTCTTCAAAAGGTTTGGAAATGTGCTTTCCACGAATGAGTGGTATGGCACAAAAAGCGCACTTCCTATCGCAACCTTCTGAAATTTTCAGGTAAGCATAATGCGATGGCGTTGTGAGCAGGCGTTCGCCCACAAGCTCTATTTTGAAATCTACTTCCAGTGCCTTTAAAATCTCAGGCAAATCGTTGACGCCGAAAAAAGCATCGACTTCGCTCATTTCATCTTTTAGATCTTTTTTATATCGTTGAGAAAGGCATCCGGTTACAACCACTTTTTTAAGATCACCGGCTTTTTTCGCCTCGATAGCAGACAAAATCATATCCACGGATTCTTCTTTAGCATCCTGAATAAATCCGCAGGTATTGATAACCATGATATCTGAAGGGATATCCGAATCGTGAATGACACGGTATTTGTGGTCCAGTTGCTGCATCAAAGCTTCTGAATCTACCAGATTTTTGGAGCAACCCAGTGTCACCACATTTACCGTCTGCTTTTTCATGAAAAAAGTGGATTTAAGAGAACAGCGTCTCTATAAATTCTTTCCGGTCGAAAACCTGAAGGTCTTCCATTTTTTCTCCGACTCCGATGTATTTAACAGGAATTTTAAAAGTGTCTGAGATACCAATTACAACACCGCCTTTTGCTGTGCCGTCCAGCTTAGTAAGAGCCATGGCATTTACTTGCGTGGCAGAGATAAACTGACGGGCCTGTTCAATAGCATTTTGGCCGGTAGAAGCGTCAAGGATCAACAATATTTCGTGCGGTGCATCCGGAATCAGTTTTTGCATTACTCTCTTGATTTTAGAGAGCTCATTCATCAGATTTATTTTGTTATGAAGACGTCCCGCCGTATCAATGATAGCCACATCTGCATCTTGCGAAAGAGCTGATTTTACAGTATCGTAAGTTACGGAAGCCGGGTCAGCGCCCATTTGTTGTTTCACGATGGGAACGCCCACACGCTCCGACCAAATGGTCAACTGATCAACAGCAGCTGCACGGAAAGTATCGGCAGCCCCCAGGATTACTTTTTTATTCGCCTTTTTAAAATTGTATGCCAGTTTTCCAATGGTAGTAGTTTTCCCAACACCATTCACTCCAACCACCAGAATGACATAAGGTTTTTTGTCCTTGGGCAGCTCGAAGTCCACACCATCGCCACTGTTATTTTCTTGTAGAAGGCCTTCAATTTCTTCTTTCAGAATAACATTTAACTCATCGGCTCCCAGATATTTATCACGGGCAACGCGGGCCTCAATCCGCTCAATAATTTTTAAGGTAGTATCAACGCCAACATCGGAGGTAACCAAAACCTCTTCCAGATTATCTAAAACGTCGTCATCAACTTTGGATTTCCCGGCAACGGCCTTGGAAATCTTAGCAAATACACTTTGGCGAGTCTTTTCGAGACCTTTATCGAGGTCCTCTTTTTGCTCTTTGGTTGACAGAAATGAGAAAAGGCCCATGATTGTGGTGTAATTAAATGTAACTTATCGCTTTACAACTATCAAAAAAAAAGCTTCTTCCGGTTCAGGAAAAAGCTTTTAAATTTTTTACCTGAAATCAGGTTTATTTTTTAGCAAAATATTCTTTTACCTTATCGGTAGGGATCACTTCTTCTTTAAAAGTATAAGCTTTTGTAGCAGGTGATTTCACCATTCTAATTACTTTGGCAAAATCTTTTCCTGTGCTTTGTAATGATGCAACTGTTTTCTTAGCCATGGTTCAATTATTTAATTTCTTTGTGAATCGTCATTTTTTTCAATATGGGGTTGTATTTTTTCAACTCCAAACGGTCAGGCGTGTTCTTTTTGTTTTTGGTAGTAATGTACCTTGACGTTCCCGGCAAGCCGCTCTTCTTGTGCTCTGTGCACTCCAATATAACCTGAACTCTCGCGTCTTTACTTTTCTTAGCCATCGTGAATTGCTTTTAATTTTTTTTGGACGGCAAAAATACAAACTCCTGCGTTATTATCCTAATTTTTATAAGTTATTTTTATAAAGTAAAGGACAAATCTATATAGGTCTGGTTTACAATCAATTTAAAGAACTAAAAACATTACACTTTTCTACTCTAATGCAACATCGCTTTAACAAACGGTGTTACACCTGAAAAGAAAAACTCTACTGCAATAATCATCAGGATTAATCCCATGAGTTTGGTCATGATTTTAGTGCCTTGTTTGCCTAAAATTCTTAAAATAGTTGAGGAGCTTCTTAAAATTAAAAAACCAAGCGCTGATACCACCAACACTGCCAACACCACAAGTCCTTTATCAATCCATGTATGACTTTCTCCTATCAGCACCATGGCATTGGTTATAGAACCCGGGCCGGCAAGCAATGGAATTCCTAAAGGTGTGAAAGCAATATCACCAACAATATCCTCATCCTTAACACCTTTCGTGGTCTTCATTCGTCCAACTCTTGAGCTTAGCATGTCATATCCCATGATCATGAAAATTATTCCTCCAACAACTTTCAATCCGGCAATGGAAATATTGAAAAATTCAAACAGGTATTTCCCTAAAAATGCAAAGATGATCAGTGTCAGAAAAGCTGTCACCATGGTTTTCAAAGCGGTGCTCTTTTGCTCCCTTCTGTCCATTTCTTCGGTAAGCCCCAGAAATACCGGAACAGCTCCTAACGGGTTCATCAGGGTAAAAAAGGAGGTAAATGCTAATAAAAAAGTTGTAAACATATTCAAACCATTTAAGTGTGCAAATTTAAACGGCTTAAATTATCAAAAAAAACTTTTTCTTAAGAAATTAACCCAAGGACAGAATTTTTTGTTCCACAGTCTCCAGAATTTCCCTTTGACAATTCCTGGATTTTTCCAGAATTTCACTTCCCTTTTTTAGCAAATCTTCTTTAAACTGCTGATCATGAATCCCTCCTGCATTTATTTTTACATTCAGGAAAGCGCCCTCCACAGCTGCTAAAGCACACAGCGCACCCACGCCCGCATCAGAGACTGAATTTGGATTTCCGTTTTCAGCCATAGCTCGCATTACTTCCATGGAATGATACGATTTTTCCATCACAGTAAACGGTATTTCCATGGCATGCTGAGAAGCTGCTTCAATTTCATCCTGGCGGATTTTCTTTTCTTCAACTGTTTTCTTTGGTAAACCAAAAGCATCCATAATGCGGTTAAAAGCTTTGGTATCTTCATCTACAAGATGCAACAGTTCTTCTTTTAGTTCCTGACCTTTGACAGCCACATCTGAGAACTCTTCCCAACGGTCGTCCCAGCCCCTTTTGTGCGAAGAAAGATTGGCAACCATAGTTCCCAGTGACACGCCTAAAGCACCAACATAAGCTGAAATAGAACCGCCACCGGGTGCCGGAGACTCAGATGCAGTTTCATTGGCAAAAGCCATTAAACTCATATCCACCAGCTTCTTACCCTGCTCTTCCAGCATAAATTCGATAATCTTTTCCTTGGGATTAAAAGGTTTCAAATCATCCAGTCCCAATGATTTGATGGCAATCTTCAAAAGTTCATCCTGATCTACACCCAGGGAACGTTTTTGTTTTTTAAGAAAATAGCGTCCGGCATCCAGCATGGCTTTTAGCGGGATGAGGCCCACCAGTTCGGAGCCTGTAACACGGATGCCTCGAGCTTCTGCCTTTTTACATACTTCATCAAACGCCACATGGACAGGTGTGATATTGATATTCGTCAGATTGATGGAAATCTGCGCGATACCATATTCTTCGATATACCAGCCGATTGCTTTGGTAGCTTTCAGCGAACCCGGAATCATCACCGGTTGGCCATTTTCATTTTTAACAATTTTTCCAGTAATCGGATTGCCTTCCCGTTTGGCACGACCCCGTTCGCGAATATCAAAAGCGATGGCATTGGCACGCCTTGTGGAAGTTGTATTCAGATTCACATTATAAGCTACCAAGAAATCACGTGCTCCCACTGCAGTTGCACCACTTCCGGCCACTTTTTCACTGAATTCTGCCGGACCGAAATCGGGTTTCCATTTTGGATCGTTAAACTTCTCCGCCAGACCTTCATATTCACCTGAACGGCAATTAGCCAGGTTCTTTCTTTCCGGTTTGAAAGCAGCATTCTCATAACAATAGATGGGAACTTCCAATTCCTCTCCCACTCTTTTGGCCAGCTTTCTTGCATACTCCACTGTTTCTTCCATGGTGATATTTGAAACCGGCACCAATGGACAGACATCAGTGGCACCAAAACGAGGATGTTCACCTTTATGATGACGCATATCAATCACCTCGCGGGCTTTGTCAATCGCACGGTATGCAGCTTCAATAACAGCATCCGGTGTTCCCACAAACGTGACCACCGTTCTGTTGGTAGCAGCCCCGGGATCGACATCCAGTAATTTAACACCTTCCACTTTTTCAATTTCGTCAGTAATCTGTTTGATGACTGTCATATCGCGGCCTTCGCTAAAATTGGGCACGCATTCTATAATTTGCTTCATAACGGGAAAACTATTTTTGAGTTTAGTATTTAAACTGTTTTACTTCAAATTGATTATTCTAATCTTTAACTAACTTGAATTTCTTCCGCACCCCCAACCCCTAAAGGGGCGTTCTTACGCATGCTTAAATGAGTTGATAAACCCGCAGGTGGAGTTCCCCCTTTAGGGGGCCAGGGGGCAACGATGGCATTTTAACAAAGCCATAAACATTGTCAATTATAATCATATTTTACTATAAATCAATCTTTTCACCATTTAAAATCACTGCTTCCACCTTGTTGCTTCCATAGGCATAAGGCATAAATTCCAAAGTCGGGATCTCCTTAGTGATAAACACATTGGCTCTTTTGCCTTTCGCGATACTTCCCAGCTCCTCACTCAAACCCATAGCGTATGCTGTGTTCAGCGTGGTAGCGTTGATACCTTCTTCCGGTAGCAACCGGTAAGCGATGCTGGCCATTGAAAGGATGAATTGCATATTGCCTGAAGGTGAAGAACCGGGATTAAAATCACTGGCCATAGCAAGTGGTAATCCGGAATCAATCATGGTGCGGGCAGGCGCATATTTCATTCCCAGAAAAAAAGCTGCACCCGGGAGTACTGTCGGCATAGTTTCTGAGTTCAACAAAACAGCAATTTCGGCATCGCCGACAAATTCCAAATGGTCCACAGAAAGGGCTTTAAACTCCACACCAGCCTGAACACCACCTGAATAATACAATTCGTTGGCATGAATTTTTCCGCGCAATCCGTATTTCAATCCAGCTTTCAGAATCTTTTTTGTTTCTTCAGGGGTAAAAAATCCACGGTCACAGAAAACATCCACAAAATCAGCCAGTTTTTCTTCAGCCACTTGCGGAAGCATTTCATTGATTATCAAATCGACATAATCGCCCTGCCGTCCTTTATATTCTTTAGGAACGGCATGTGCACCCAGGAAATTGGCACGGATTGTCAACGGTGAATTTTCCTTCAGCCTTTTGATGACCCGAAGCATCTTCAGCTCGCTTTCCAGGTTCAATCCATAACCACTTTTTATTTCAACAGCACCGGTACCGTATTGAATAATTTCTTTGGTTCGTTCAAGAGAAACTTCAAACAATTCATCTTCTGAGATATTTTTCATGCGGCGGGCTGTATTTAGAATTCCACCACCACGCCGGGCAATTTCTTCGTAAGAGAGCCCTTTGATTTTGTCGACATATTCTATTTCGCGAGAAGCAGGATAGACCAAATGCGTATGTGAATCTACAAAAGACGGAAACACCATTTTTCCTTGAGCATCAATAATTTCTGTATCATTTGGTATTGACGAAAGTAGCGTCTTGTTCAAATCCATCATCTCACCAAAATCCGCAATTTTCCCATCCTGAATCAATAGCCAGGCATTGTCTATAGATTCCACCTGAGACATTTCTTTCCCACGAGCAAGAAGTTTTGGTCTTGATTCGGTTTGAACCAGTTTCTTGATATTCTTAATTAAGATAGCCATAATTTCCAACCATTTAGCTTCATATCAGATGAAACTATTTGAACAACAAAAGTAGGGAAGTAAACTGAAATAAACAGCAGAATATGAGATAAAAACCTTGCGTGATACCCTGAATTTTCCTTCAAAGGAGTTCATAAAGTTCATAGAATTCATAAAATGCCTAAAGTTATGGCGCCGTAATTCACGACTTTTGGCACTCTAGAGCTCTTTATGAATTTTAGGCACTTGTATTTTACCTAATTTTACCGCTCATTTTCGAACATGAATCTTGCTTTGGAATATGGATTTAGAAAGGACGAACAGTTTAGGAAAGAAATTTGCTGATTTAAAAAAGGTATTTACCGGAGAAATCATGGTCGATGATGCCATCCGGCTGATGTATGCCACAGATGCCTCTGCATATCGGGAAAAACCTGTTGCTGTTGTATTTCCAAAGACTCAAGATGATATAAAAACCCTCATAAAGTTTGCCAGAGAAACCGGGGTACCCATTATTCCAAGGGCTGCCGGAACCTCGTTGGCCGGCCAGGTAGTTGGCAACGGCATTGTGGCTGATATTTCCAAACACATGACCCGTATTCTGGAAATCAATGAAAAAGAACATTGGGTCAGGGTGGAACCCGGCGTGGTACTGGACGAATTAAATAAAACACTGAAGACCAAAGGGTTGTTTTTCGGACCAGAAACCTCGACTGCTAGCCGATGCAACATTGGTGGCATGGTGGGGAACAACTCGTGTGGTGCCCATTCCCTGATTTATGGGAGTACCCGAGACCATACGCTTGAGGTTAAAACACTTTTAAGTGACGGCAGTGAAGTGCTTTTCGGGCCGTTGAAAGAAGATGAACTGGCTGCAAAATGTGAACTGGACACGCTTGAAGGAAAAATTTATCGCCACCTAAGAAAGATACTTGACAAGCCTGAAAATCAAAAAGAAATTCTGGAGCAGTTTCCCGACCTTTCACTGGAAAGAAGAATGAAATGTGGTGTTGGGAAATGC
>CAZGZO010000013.1:0-1169 GCA_964529695.1 uncultured Lentimicrobiaceae bacterium | reverse complement strand
AGAAGAAACACTGGTTATGCACTTGACTTGCTTTTCCAAACCGATCCATGGCAGCATAATGGTGTTGATTTCAATCTTTCACGATTGCTGGCCGGCTCTGAGGGAACACTCGCCTTCACCACGGAGGTAAAGCTGAATTTGGTTCCTTTGCCGCCAGCTCACAAGGGGCTGGTTTGCGTACATCATAAAACCATCCAGGAAGCGCTTGAGGCCAACCTGGTGGCACTTGAATTAAAGCCATTCTCAGTAGAATTGGTGGATAAACGTTTGCTTGATCTGACAAGGGAAAACATCGAGCAAAGCAAAAACCGCTTTTTTGTAAAAGATGACCCTGGTGCTATTCTGGTGGTAGAATTTGCGGAAGAAAGTATGGAGGCCGTTAAAGAGAAAACCCGGCAACTGGAAAAAGCCATGCGTGACAGGTCGTTCGGATATCATTTTCCGCTCATAACAGGTCCGGACATGGCAAAAGTCTGGAGTTTGCGTAAAGCGGGCTTAGGCATTCTCAACAACATGCCTGGCGACTCAAAACCAGTTTCTCTGACAGAAGATACGGCTGTCAATCCCATAGTACTCCCTCAATACATCGAAGATTTCAAAACCATGTTGAAGAAACATGGTAAGGAAAGCGTTTATTATGGACATATTGCTACCGGTGAGCTACACTTGCGACCGGTTATGAACCTGAAAATTCCGAAGGAAGTGGATCTGTTTTATAAAATTGGTCTTGATTCAGCAATTTTGGTAAAAAAATATAAAGGTTCATTGAGTGGCGAACATGGTGATGGGAGGTTACGAGGTGAATTTATTTCATTGATGGTCGGTAGAAAAATCTATGGACTTTTCAGGGAAATCAAAAGAACCTGGGATCCGGATAATATTCTGAATCCGGGAAAAATTACTGGAACACCCAGGATGAATACAAATCTACGGTATCCAAGTGTTACCCCCGATATCAAAACTTATTTTGATTTTTCCAAAGACGAAGGCATTGTCAGGGCAGCGGAAAAATGTAACGGGACTGGTGAGTGTCGAAAATCGGCACTGATTGGTGGTACCATGTGTCCCAGTTTTATGGCCACCCGCGATGAAGATAAATCCACCCGGGCCAGAGCTAATATTCTACGAGAATTCCTGAGCCAACCCAACCAGAAAAACCCTTTTGACCA
>CAZGZO010000012.1:10331-27186 GCA_964529695.1 uncultured Lentimicrobiaceae bacterium | reverse complement strand
TTGCTGCATAATTTTTTCAAAAATTATTTGGTTTTCTCCATAGAATGCGCCAGTGGTTTTCTTTACTATTCAGAAAGCAAGGGGAAATCCATGAATCCGAAGAAAAAAGATCATAGAAATCATAACAAATAATAAATCAGTGTACCATAAAAAAATCAGTGTACTATTCCAAAGTATCGAAATCCACACCTAATTTTTCAGCTACGCTAACAAGCCCTTCCAACGACTTTCGGCTTAATGCTATTCCATTTGCCATCTTATCGGCTTCTGACTCTCTTTCGGGATCTCCTGGAATAACAATATGCTGTCCATCAACAGCCGGTGCATTTCTGAAAGTTCGAATCCATTCATCCATACTTTTCTTAAATGCCTCAGCAGTTTGGAAGGCATCTATCCTCATTGCACCGAAGAAATGACCGATACCGTTGTCTTTTGCCCCAGTTTTATCTTTTACATAAGAAAGTGTTGGGACTACGGTTGGCCCAAAATTAGCACCCGGCAGCACGGCAGATAAAATATCTACAATTGCTGTCAGACAGAAACCTTTATGACCACCATGTATCATATCGCCACCTATAGTTCTCAGTGCGCCGCCTTTTCTTAGAATAGATGAGTCTGTGGTTGGAACACCTTCTTTATCCTGCAATATTCCTTCCGGAACGTGTTGTCCCTGAGATTCATAGATATCAACCTTTCCCCGAGAAATCGGAGATGTAGCAAAATCAGCAACAAACGGAGGCTCCTCTCCTGCCGGAATAGCTACTGCTATTGGATTCGTCCCTAGCATTCCCTGCATGGCAAACGTAGGTGCAACCAAAGGATTTGCGTTTGTCATACAAATGCCAATCATATCCTGTTCCAGCGCTTTCATGGCATAATATCCGGCGATACCAAAATGATACGAATTTCTTACCGAAACCCATCCTGTACCAGCTGTTTTTGCTTTTTCAATGGCTAGTTTCATGGCTTTGGGTGCTGTAACCAATCCCAATCCTTTACCTCCGTCAACCAAGGCTGTGGAAGGACTTTCATGCACAATTTTAAATTCTGGTGTTGTCGTAATTCTTTTGTTTTCCCACAACCGAATATATTCCGGCAAACGAACCAATCCGTGTGTTGAAATATTACGCAACTCAGCCTGCATCAGGATATCCGTTGCCTGCCAGGCTTCATCTTTACTCAATCCGATGGTCTCAAAAACTTTCTGTGTAAATGAAAAAAGATATGAATAGCTGTACATGCTTTTTATTTTGGGTGCAAATATGGGAATTATTTTCTGTTTCGAACTCACCAGCCATAACTGTAAAAAACTATAATTTACTTGACATTCTGCTTTTATTTTTTTAAATTTGTTACTTGTCTTACAGGTTGTTACACCTGCCCCGTTATACCTATAACGACTATCAGACAACTACGTAAACTATAACATACTACTTACGATGACCTATAATAATTCCTTTTTAATAACCTAAAACTAAAACGGAGGTTGCTATGAAACGACTAATTTCTATTACGGCTATGGCTGTAACAATGATTGCCTTTATTGGCACTACAAACCTGCAGGCCCAACAGTGGTCTCAAGACGAAAAAGCAGTTTGGACAGAAGTTGAAAACATGTGGAATAACTGGAAGGCCGGTGACTTGGATGCTGCTTTTGCAAATGTTTCCCACGATTATCTGGGATGGAACAACATGTCACCAATGCCGATATCTTACAGCAAATGGGTTTCATCTGAGAAAGAAAATGCTAAGCGGTTATCAGAAAAAAAATTTGATATTGAGCCGGCAAGAATTCTGGTTCACGGCAATGTGGCCGTTGTACACTATTATTACAGTTATTCCTTTTTATACAATGAAGGGGATAAAAAAACCAGAATAAGTTCTAAAGGCAAATGGTCTGAATTCTATGTCAAAGATAATGGCAAGTGGATGTTGATTGGTGATTTTACATACGAAGTCCCGAAAAAGAAATCTAAAAATTAGATTATCAACCATTGAAACATACACGCTATGAAAAGATTAAGAACGGCAAGAGCAACATTTATAAGCTTTATAATAGCAGGCGTTATTTTGCTTTTGGGGTGCAACCCACAGCCCAAAAACGTAAGTAAAGAGATAACAAAGGCCAATTTAAAGTTTATGGAAGCTTTTAATAATGGCGATGCTGCAGCAGTGGCTGCTAACTACACTGATAGTGCAAAAGTATTCCCTCCCAACAGCGATGTAATCATGGGAAGAAAAGCCATTGAGAATTTCTGGAAAAACGTAATGACCATGGGAATAAAAAAAGTTAACTTAGAAACAGTTTCCGCAGTAAGTTATGGAAATCATGCTCTGGAAGAAGGGCGTTATAAACTGTATATTGATGGAGATACGTTAATTGACCAGGGTAAATATATTGTTAGCTGGAAGATGGAGAATGGACAGTGGAAACTCGACAGGGATATCTGGAATACAAGTAATCCACTTCCAACTCCAAAGTAGTAAAAGGAAATTTAATGGCTTGCTGAAAATATTCCGCTTATGATTTTCGTGAGCAAGTACCAGGAGTAATTTTTCAGAATTAAGTTTCTCGTATGAGACAATTCTGCCTTATCGTTGAATTATACTTTGTTAACTATTCAACATCAAACAGTTATGTTCAAATGGTAAAAATATTCAATAAATTGTTGTTTTGAATCTGTCTAAATAAAAAATAATATCTATTTTTGCTCCATATTTATAAAATATGAAAGTATTCTTCCAAAATAAAAAGCATTCTATGTATAACAGGTTTTGTTATATGGAGAACCGGTTTATTATGGAAGGGTAGATAAAATTGAATCAAGTTAAAGATGATAAAGATGAGCCCTTCCAACATTGGAAGGGCTTTTTATTTGATATTATTTAAAATCTAAAATTTATGTTTAAAGATGTTGTTTGCCCCGTTTCAAACGAAAAGGTACCGGAACATTTGCCCAGAGTAACGGCATTTATCAATATTGCATTAATCGGATCCTATCTTTATTTCCCGAATCCTTATATTCTTGCATTTTTAGCCGTTGATTTCCTTTTTAGAGGATACAATCAACCCCAATACAGTTTGCTTAACTTGCTGGCAAGGAACTTAAGCAAGTTACTCAAACTAAAATCTAAACCTGTCGATAAAGCACCTAAAATGTTTGCTGCCCGGTTAGGTGGGTTTATGTTCTTACTGGCGCTGATTATCAACATACTGGGAGGGATTGATATTACTTATGTAATAACTTTGCTGGTAGCTACTTTAGCAACGCTTGAATGTGTTTTTAACTATTGCGTGGGTTGCTATATCTATAATTATTTTGTTTTACCCTTTTATTCTTAATAAAAACAAGGCGTCGATATCAGGAAATGGCTTCTCATTCTCTCCTGATACTGACTTCTATCAAATTCATGGGGCCCTGTCCTCATGTTTCAAATCACCGTTTCTATTGCTTTCTTAAATGCCATAACTTAATTCCATTTCGAAAAAAATCTAGAGCATCCAATACATCCCAACCGACTCGTGAAGTAACTTTGCAAAAAATTTGAAAGATTATTTTTCTTCGCAATACTTCATAACTTTGCCCGTTCAATCGTAACGAAAACATTTTTTAAAAGCATTGGATAAAAAAGAGAAATTCAATCTGCATCTTATTAGGATAATAAAGAAATGGAAATCATTAGGCAGATATTCTTAAAAAGCAACAATTTCTATGGAAAAAATTAACACCCAGTCTAAACAACCCGGGAAACATATTCCTTTTATCACAGTCGCTCTTAAAAGTCGGGAGCTCGCTTCACAGGCCTTTTCCGAGGAAACCAAAAGTTATCAGAAAAAACAGGAGCGCAAGTATTTTTTCCACTCAATACTGAATCCCCGTTTTTCTTCCTGGTGGCTTAATCTTTTAGAGACTCCTGATTTTAAATTCATTACTACACATCGTCCCAAACTTTATTTTAAACCGTTCCGGGTTTATCTTTCCAGTAAATGGAAGAATAAAAGAAAAGTAAAAGTCATTAGGGATACTTATAAATTCATTTTAGCCAGCAAACATTTCACAAAAGTAATCACGAATGCACCCATTGAAATAGCACAATTCCAGCTTAAAGATGGAGTTGAAGCTTTTTTGAAACTCGGATATGATTTTAAGTACAGAAAAGAAGGAGAACTTGTTTTATCCTTTGAATGTGAAGAGCTTGGCGGAATTATAGCAGAGACAGCTTTTTCATTCGAAGAAACTGAACCCAACCGTTGGGTCTGCCGGATAGGATGTGTTCAGGGGCACCACAAAAATGATCTATATTCAGCAAAAGCCGCTCAAAAAATGATGCATGGTCTCCGCCCGAAATCATTAATCATTTTTGCTATCCAGGAATTTTCAAGAGCTTTGGGATTTAGCGCAATTTATGGTGCAGGCGATTCTATTCAGGCCTACCGGAAAAAACACTTTATTCACATTCCTTTTCTTCATAAAATTCCTTTTGATTATGATGCCTTTTGGGAAGAATCGGGAGGGCAAGCTGTTGACCATGGCTGGTTTGATCTCCCCTTACAACCGATTCGAAAAGATATTCAGGAAATAAAAAGCAGTAAACGAGCCCTTTACCGAAGGCGATATGATTTAATGGATGACCTTTCTTCGAAAATTGAGGAAACGGCCCGGCAGATGTTATCTTAATTGGAGCAATCAAAATTGAACTGGCATACAACGCATGTAATTTCCAGATAATCAGCATACAATTAATTATTTTCATTTTAAATTGTTGAAAATTTTGACATAATACTACCTTTGTAAACCCAGCGTTATTAGGGATATATTACCTGAGAAAACAACTCATGAATCTGGAAAGAAAAGTTAAGCAAAACATCTACAAAGCACGTAATGACTTTCATTTCAAGGAATTATTGAAAGGAAGCTTTATTGCTATGATTTTTAGGATTGTAGCCGTTCTCTCCGGATATTTATTGTTTTTTATCATTGCCAAAGAATTTGGTGCCAGCGGTGTCGGTTTCTTTTCCTTCGCCTGGACATTGCTCATGGTCAGCGTTGTAATTTCAAAGCTGGGTTTTGATACATCCATTGTAAAATACATTGCCACCTTTGCGGCCAAAAAACAGCCGGAATTTGTAACCGGTATTTATTTAAAGTCACTGAAATTTATTGTTTTATCGAGTATTATCGTAACTGCAATTTTGTTGTTGTTTTCAGGAGACCTTAGCCTTGTCTTTTTTAAAACTCTTAAATACAAAACACATATCATCTATCTGGCTCTTGCCGTATTGCCTCTTACAATCTTAAACATTAATGCAGAGTCTCAGAAAGCTTTAAAAAAAATTACGCTGTTTTCAGCTCTGCAAAACGGAAGCATCAATTTATTGCTTGCCATCATCTTTTATTTGATGTTGGTTACAAATTATTCAAATAATTACTATTCCATAGTTTTCGCTTTGCTACTGGCCATCTCACTACTGATGATTATCAGCTTTTTGTTTGTAGCTAAGAATATAGGATTCAGGACGTACGGGAATAAATTAAAATTAAGTAACAAAAGCCTTTTAAAGACCACAATCCCCATGCTGGGGTCCAACTCTATTTTTTTAATAATGAGCCGGACAGATATTTTGATATTAACCGCTTTAAAAACAGAGGCCGATGTTGGAATATACAATACAGCATTGAAAATTGCTTCGCTGACAACAGTGGTATTGATAGCTATCAACACGATAGCCATGCCAAAGTATGCGGAACTGAAAGAGGATGCTTTGAAATTTAAAAAGTTCATTAAACAAACAACCTTTGTAATAATTTTGGCCTCCCTTCCAATTTTCCTCGCTCTTGTTCTTTTTCCTGACTTTTTTCTTCAGATTTTCGGACGTGAATTCACAGCCGGCAAAAATGCATTAATCATTTTATCCGCAGGTATGTTTTTTGGTGCTTTTTCCGGCTCAACTATAAATATATTAAACATGGCCGGGCATGAAAGAAAAGCATATAGCATCATGTTATTCAGTGCTATTTTAAACCTGATTTTAAATATCATCTTAATTCCCATCTACGGTATCGAGGGTGCTGCTATTGCAACTGCAGCAACCACTATTTTCTGGAATTTGTCAGCTGTTGTTATCATCTATAAGAAGTTTAAGTTCGTTCCATACCCTTTTATCTGATTCCGGATAAGATTTAACTTATAGTATGAATAATAAAATTTCAACACTATACCTCTTAACATCCTGTAAAACACCAAATAATACAAATTTTTAAAATTATTTCTTCCTAGACTGTAAGAAACCTGTTATTGCATACTCTAAAGAGGGTGTAGACAAAAATTATTTTTTATCAATTCATGGAGGACATTCAATGAAAAAAATTTTTCTAATCTTTATTATGGCAATTTCCTGTTTTTTTACTCAAGTAGAGGCCCAGAGTTCCATAGCTTATGTAACAAAAGGTAATGGCCAGCCCTTAATCTTTTTGCCCGCCCTAGGCTGCAAAGCCAGCATTTGGGATAATACAGTAAATAAATTATCAAAACACTATGCATGTTATGAGATTTCAATCAAAGGCTTTGGTGGTGTTCCTTTGGAAGGGTATTTTAGCCTGCAGCGAATTTCAAATGATATTATTCATTTAATCAAGCAGAAAAAGCTTAAAAATCCTATACTTATCGGACATAGTATCAGCGGGTTCATTGCCCTTAAAACGGCATCTGAAAACCCGGGGACATTTGCAAAGTTGATTGTTGTGGATGCACTTCCTTTTTCTTTAGCATCTGTTTATCCTAAAGCTACTGAGACACAGGCAAAGCAACAGGGTCTCATCATTAAAAACATGATCCTGAAAGAAACAGGAGAACAATTTAAAGAAAGTGAGGAAAAGAGTCTCAAAAATTTAGTCAGTAACCAAGACAGCGCTAAAATGATACTCAACTGGATGCTTAAATCAGACAGAAAAGCCATTGCCGAAGCAACTGATGAAGGTATTTCGACCGATTTAAGAAAAGCTATTCAGAACATAAAATGTAAAACGCTGATAATAGGCACATGGAAAGGAAAAGAACAACTTGGATTTACGCAAACAACTGCCAGGAAAATATTCGAAGAGCAATACAAAAATCTTAAGAATAAAAAAATTGTAATTTCAGATAATTCAAAGCATTTTGTTATGTTAGACAATCCTAAATGGCTAAACAAACAAATCAAAAGTTTTATTACGGAATAATGACGTCGGAAAAAGAAAACAATTTTATCGAAGTCTTTCGGGAGAACAAAGACATTATTTTCAGGTTATGCTATGTATCGCTGAATAATAAAGACGATGTCGACGATTTATTCCAGGAAGTTATGATCAACGTTTGGCGCAATCTGGACAACTTCAGGCGTGAATCAAAAATAAAGACCTGGCTTTACAGGATAACGGTAAATACTGCCTTGCTTTACAACAAAAAGTTCAGTACAAAATCAAAACGATTCAAAAATATAGATCCCATGATGCTCGGAGAAGAACATTATTATGAAGAACCGTTCACTCAAAATTTAGACCAAGATCTAAAAAATATGCACCGGGCAATTTCAATGCTTCAAAAACAAGACCGGATAATAATCGGTTTGTTTCTGGAAGGGGTGAGTTACAAAGAAATATCTGACATTGTAGGAATTAGCATAAACTATGTAGGCGTTAGGATAAACAGGATAAAGGCAGCTTTAGCCAAAACTATGGAGGGACTAAAATGATAGAATTTGATGTTTTGAAAAGAAGCTGGCAAAATCAAACCCCGGCAAAAACTGAAAAGTTTGATATCGAAGAGATTGCGCAAAAATCTTTATCCAAATTGAAAAAGTTTGAAAGAAAACAATTCAGGATAAACCTGATTAAAACATCAGGTGTAATACTCTTATTTGCTTTTCTTGCATGGACAATGTTATTTGCTTCGGCATTCTCTGTCATAAAATTAATTGCTATTATCTGGCTATTTGCATCATCAATTTTGTTCCTGAATAAATTCTGGAAAGTTCAGTTTAAGGTTAACAACCTGACTGTAAAAGACAACAGTCTTGATTTTATAGACGAAGTACTGGATAACTTTTCTGAACAAAGAAAATTATTCAAAGAAAAATTCTGGTGGTTCGGAGTTGCGCTGACTATTGGAATCAATATCCTCTATTTGGATTTGTTGAAAGATCTTCAATTACTGGATCGAATCGGATTTCACCTGTTAGGCACCGCACTTATGATTGCAGTAATATGGGGAGGCATAAAAGTCAGAATGTTTCGTTTCAAAAAAGAAAACGAACCTATTGAAAATGAATTAATTAAAATCAAAAACGACTTAAAAGAAATAAAATGAGCGTAAAAAAAGTTAGAATATTAGCTACCACTTTCGTTGGATTAAGCCTTATTTGCATTTTCTATTTTACACAACGGAGCCTCTCTTCAGAGAACTTTTCATTATTAGAATTTGCAAAAGGGGTACTCACCGGGATGACCGGTGTTGCAACTGTTGCATGGTTGATCAACCTGTTTACAGACATCAGGAAAATTTATAAACCCAGTGATACAGGAATTACCGTCTCCGGAAATGTTATAGTTTTCAGAGCCGTCATGCTGAGTTGCCTTATCGGGACGCTTTTTACAGCAATTTATTCCTACAATATCTTTCTGCTTACTGCCGGAACAATAGTCATGAGCATATCATTGATTCTGTATATTGTTTATTTGAGAGATAGGATAAACAAGAAATTGGTCGGATACGAATAGCAATTCACCACAGACGACGATGGCCACTTAGCAATCGTTGGAATTTCGTTTTGTAGAGACGCAAATTTTGTGTCTCTACAAAATAAACCAGCTACCAGCCACCAAAACATCAATCAAAAGCCAAACTTTTTCAGCTTCACAGAGAAGTGATCAAATCTCAAACTTAAATACAAAAAGTCATTGAGCCAGAAACCCGAGAACCGTTGACCAAGAGATTCATGCCTACCTTGCTCATTTAATAAATACCATGCTACTTTGTAGGCCAGTTATCTGTTTTGAATGTAGGAGCAGGAAGGCCTTCTTTATTAAATAACGTAGCTTTTTCCGTGTTACTCCAGGCATATCTCACCGCGACAGGATGTTTTATCTTGTTGCTGTAAACAATAAGTTTCTTCCCCTTGACCTTTACCTGTGCATCAACAAATTTTTTATCCAGTCCGGCAATAATAAAATTAGTTTTGCCATTTCTGTCTTTAACTACAAGTCCCTTCCCGGCATGATTAAAGGAAAGAATAATTTTATTGCCCTTTATTTTCATCGATTTAAAAAGCGGACCTGAATAAAAAACATTTTTATGATATTGTTTTGCCAAAGCCCAGAGAGCAAGCCTTTTACCCATATCCTGTTTATCCGGCGGATGGATTGTTTTAAGGCTGCCAATATCAAGCGTCACAGCCATACCGGTATTTGGAACCGAGAGCGTTTGAAACTGTGCATTCCGCACAACATAAGATTTTGAGCTGCTACCGTACTTCCACGGCGCAATCTGAACAAAGTAAAAAGGAAAGTTCCCTTCGCCCCAAACGGTTCGCCAGTTATGTATCAGCATAGAAAAAAGTGCGTGATAATTATTGTAATCCTTGGGATCATCCGTATTTTGTTCGCCCTGATACCAGATAGTCCCTTTTATGTAATAAGGGATAAGAGGAGCAATCATCCCGTTGTATAGCACAGTGGGAGTATTCTGGTCCAAATTGAAAGAAAGTTTCGGGCGTGCATCAAATTCCTGCTTGGAAATTCCATAAACATAAAACTTACCAGCGATATATTCAGCCACAGGCAAATATTTCCACGTGCCGGAAAGAGCAATGTTTTGATTGCTTCCTTTGGGATGGACCTGCATTTGGGTTGAACCTCCCCAAATACCACCACCGCCACCAGTATCTAAAACCCTTATAGCCAGTGTTAAAACGGTATCCTTTACAACACTTGCAGGAACGCTATAAACTCTCGGCTTGTTATAATATCCTTCTTCCTGATATCCGCCGACAAAAGTTCCGTTTACATAAGATTCGTCCATATCATCAATGGGTCCCAGGTCAAGAACAAGCGATTTACCAATCCAGCTTTCAGGAATATCTATTTTCTTTCTAAACCAAACCGCACCATCAAAATTCCCGACTCTTGTGCTTTCCCAGTAAGTCGGAAGTTTCATATTCCGCCATTTGCTATCGTTAAAATTTGGTCTGGCACAAAGACCGTCATCAAAACTCAGGTTTTTATACGCAACATTGGTCGGCTTTTCAGACACATCAATTACGCGATGTTTGTGAATCCAACCCCTGAGTTTTTTTATGGCAAGGCTTGATTTTTCCAGTTTGTTAACAATCGGCTTATAACCTGAAAACGCACCTAAATATTTTCCACTGATCCATGATTGTATTTTGGTTCCGCCCCAGCTTGAAACAATTAATCCAATAGGAACATGTAATTCTTTATATAATTTTCTTCCAAAGAAATAAGCAACAGCACTAAAATGAGCCGCCGTCTTCGGGTTGCATTCGTGCCAGGAGCCAACACAATTTAAGTTCGGGACATTCTTAATGGTTTTTTCGACTGTAAACAACCTGATATTCGGATAGTTAGCCGCCTGAATTTCTCCTGAAGAATTATGAATAGGATTCAGCGGAGGCCATCCGGTCAAAGGCTCTTCCATATTCGACTGGCCTGAACACAGCCAGACTTCTCCTAACATTACATTTTTATAAACTATGGTTGAATCACCCACAGATACATTCAAAGTATAGGGGCCGCCAGCCTTAATTGTTTCCAATTTCATCATCCACAGACTATCACTGCCTACAATTGTTTTAGCAGTCTGTCCCCAGCTTGCTGTAATCTGAACAGAATCTCCAGGATTTGCCTTTCCCCAAATCGGAACCTCTTCCTTTTGTTGAAGTACCATATTATCAGAAAAAATTGCCGGCATTACAATGTTATCATTTCCCCTTTGCGTATGAAAATTCTTCTCGGGTAGCACAACCGTGGTTAGCGCGAAAAGCAATACTAAAAGTTTCATTTTAATTCTTTGAATTTTTAAAAGTCAAATATACTATTAAAACATTTACTTCACTTAAATTTTACAATATCCAAACCTGATTATCATGCAGAACTCAATTATTCAAATAGTTAAATATCAAAAATCATCATGGATCTCCCTTACATTTGTTGATGCTTCCCTTTTGAAACAAACAATTAGTATTAAAATGAAGAATTGATAAAAACTCACTCAATAACTGAGCTTCTTATTTAACTTTGTAAAATTGGAAACATATCAACATTATACAAAAGAGGATAAAGATGAAAGATACCCAAAAGACCGGTGATATGCCGGTGGAAGAGTTTAGAAAATATGCCCATCAAGTGGTTGACTGGATGGCAGATTATTTAAAGGACGTAGAAAAATATCCGGTTCTTTCACAAATTAACCCAGGCGATGTAAAATCGAAAATTCCTGCAGAACCGCCGAAAAAAGGGGAAAGCTTTGATAAAATCATTCAGGATGTGGATAAAATTATTATGCCGGGGATAACACACTGGAATCATCCGAATTTTATGGCCTATTTCAATTCGACTGCCAGTGCACCGGGTATTTTGGCTGAAATGTTTTCAGCTGTATTGAATGTAAATGGTATGCTTTGGAAGACGGCCCCCGCTGCAACTGAGTTGGAAGAAGTTTCATTGAACTGGTTCCGGCAGATGCTGGGTTTCCCCGCAGTATTCTGGGGCATTATTTACGACACTGCTTCGGTAAGCACCATGCATGCCATCGCTGCTGCCCGGGAACAAGCATCCCAATTTCACTTCCGCAAAAGTGGCATGTCCGGAAGAGCAGAAGTTCCTAAATTAAGAGTGTATTGCACGGAACAAACTCATTCTTCCATAGATAAAGGCGCCATTGCCATGGGAATTGGGGTAGATGGAATCAGAAAAGTTCCAACAGATGATAAATTCAGGATGATTCCTGCTGAGCTTCAAAAAGCCATTGACGAAGACAAAGCTGCGGGATGGTTTCCGCTTGTTGTCGTCGCTACGGTAGGAACCACTTCATCTACCAGCATCGATCCGGTTGATGAAATCGGAACTATTTGTAACAAAGAAAACATCTGGTTTCATGTGGATGGCGCTTATGGCGGGATTGCCGCTGTATTACCGAAAATGAGATATATCTTTAAAGGTATAGAAAAAGCCGATTCCATCGTGGTGAATCCTCACAAATGGATGTTTACCCCCATAGATTTAAGTGTGTTTTTCACAAAAAAACCGGAAATCCTGAAACAAGCTTTTTCACTGGTTGCAGAATACCTTAAAACAGGTGAAGACTCATCCGTTAAGAATTATATGGATTATGGGATTCAGTTGGGAAGAAGATTTCGCTCACTCAAACTTTGGTTCATCATCAGATATTTTGGGGTTGAAGGAATTCAAAACAGAATCCGGGAGCACCTGGAATTAACACAATACCTGAAAAAAGAAATCGAAAAAGATGGAAATGTTGAGATCGTTGCGCCCATACCCTTTAGTGTTATCTGCTTCAGGTTTCATCCCAAACAAATTACCGATGAAGAGTGTCTTGACAAACTCAATAAAGACATTATGAATCAGGTAAATGCTACGGGTAACCTTTTTATTTCACACACGAAATTGAATAACAAATTGATTTTGAGAATTGCCATTTCAGGCATCCGGACAGAAAAGAGGAATGTGGATAAAGCCTGGAAATTGATTCAAAATACGGCAAAGAAATTGTTTTAGTAGTTCCTTTTCTTCTGAGCCAAAAATCCTGAAGAACTTTTTACATTCTCTTATTTTTTAATCAAATAGTGCATTTTTAGCCATCTTGAGCAAGCATTAACCGTTTCCCAACGGTTGCTTGTGCGGAGAATGGATATGTACATCTCCAACATCGGTTGAAACAATCAGGGTATTATTTTTAATTCTTTATTTACCAGAAACTGGGATTCCCTCAGTTATGGGGCATATATTTTTGTGGATATTTTTTTCTGCAACGCATTTTATCTTCATTATTCACTCTCACTCAAACCTTTTCTAATTCAAAATTATTTCTATATTTGAAATGTAAAAATAACTACCCCCTAACAATCAATTAAAGGTTTTCAATTTATTATTAACAGTAAATCTTATTCTATGAAACGTGTTTTATTACTTCTCGTGTTTCTGTTTCCGGCTGTATTATTTGCCGGTCAATCAGGAACACATCCGAAATGGTTAAGGCATCCGGCCATTTCACCTGACGGACAATGGATAGCATTTGAATACAAAGGGGATATTTTCAAAGTACCGACCAATGGAGGAACAGCTATACCCCTGACTAT
This sequence comes from uncultured Lentimicrobiaceae bacterium, assembly GCA_964529695.1. Lineage (GTDB taxonomy): Bacteria > Bacteroidota > Bacteroidia > Bacteroidales > F082 > Sulfidibacterium. The sequence goes on along the minus strand of CAZGZO010000012.1, from coordinate 13,814 downwards.
GACGCCAGATTATGAAAGTTATCCTATCTGGAGCCATAATGGAAAATATATTGCTTTTGCATCTGACCGGCACGGCAATTTCGACGTGTATGTAATGCCTTCAAGTGGAGGTGCTGCTGTTCGTTTAACTTACAATTCAGCTGCTGACATACCATCAGATTTTACCCCTAATGACAAAGATGTCATTTTTGGAACTTCCAGAAACGATATTTATACGTCTGTCCGGTTTCCTATCCCGGGTTTATTTATGAAGTTGTATAAAGTTCCTGTTACAGGAGGTCGTTCTATCATGATCAACTCAGCAGGTACCCAATATGCTCATTTTAATAAGAGTGGAAACGAAATAATCTTCCAGGATCGCAAAGGTTATGAAAGCGAACAACGTAAGCATGAGAGAGCTTCCGTAACCCGTGATATCTGGACTTATAATTTCAAAACAAATAAATATACCCAACTCACCCATTTCAATGGTAATGATCTCGAACCAGTATGGGGTGAAGGCAACAATTATTATTATCTCAGCGAACTGAATAATAATGATCTGAACGTATTTAAAGCCAACCTGACCGATCCCAGTCATCCCAAACAGCTGACATTTTTTAAGAGAAATCCTGTTCGTGGTCTCTCCCGTGCAAATGACGGGATTTTGTGCTTCACACATGGCGGAAACATTGTAACCATGGTTCCAGGTGAAAAACCCAAAACCGTGCCGATCACCATTCAGGCTGATTTTGCAGAGCAAACAACAAAGACTATAACCGTTGGTAACAGACAAATCAGTGATATGGCATTGTCTCCAAATGGAAAGGAAGTTGCTTTTGTATACCACGGCGATATTTTTGCCACTTCAGCAGATGGCCACACTACTAAAAGATTAACCAGTACACCTTATCAGGAAAGGATGATCCAATTCAGCCCCGATGGCCGTTCAATCATTTATTCTGTAGAAGATCACGGTTCCTGGAATATTGATAAGCTTACTATTGCCAACAAGAATGAGCCTTATTTTTATGCATCCACTGTGGTTGACAACAAACCCGTAATTGCAAATTCACAGGATGAATTTCAACCAAGGTACTCACCGGATGGCAAAAAAATAGCTTATCTGGAAAACCGTAATATTCTCAAAGTTTACAATACAGTTACCCATAAGACGGTGACCGTGGTTCCTGAAGGTGTTAACTGGTCGTACTCTGATGGTGACCAGTATTTTACATGGTCTCCGGATAGTAAATGGCTTCTGGTAGAATCTAATGAGGGAACTTTCGTTCGTTCCGATGTTGATCTTGTCAAAGCAGATGGAAGCGGAAAACGAATCGACCTTACGCAAAGCGGATTTTATGATGGAATACCAAAGTGGGGAATGGGTGGCAAAATGATGGCCTGGATTTCAACCCGCGAAGGCATGAAAAACCTTAGCCGCGGGGGCCAGGGTGATATTTATGCCATGTTCTTTAACCAGAAAGCTTTTGACGAATACAACCTCAGCAAACAAGACTACGAATTGCTTAAAGAGGAAAAAAAGAATGACAACGGTGAAGCAAAGAAAAAAGATGAGGGAAAGAAAGAAAAAGCAAAAAAAGAACCGCTTATACTAAACCTGAAAAATCTTGATAGTCGCACAAAAAGGCTGACTATCAATTCATCTCTGCTTAGTGACTTCCTTCTGTCAAAGAATGGTGAAAAGCTCTATTATCTTGCTAAATACGAAAGAAGTTATGATTTGTGGGAAACTGAACCCAGGACACACAAGACAAAAGTTCTGGCTCATTTGCATGCACGTAGCGGCGGTAGCCTGGCAATGGACAAAGCTGGTAAAAACATTTTTGTCTTAGCCGATGGACGCATTAGTAAGGTATCTGTAGCGAATGGAAGAGTAACTCCACTAGGAATTCATGCAAATATTGACTGGGATGCTGCCGGTGAACGTGCCTATATTCTTAACCATGCATGGAGACAAGTGAAAGAAAAACTTTTCGATCCCAATCTCCAAGGTGTGAATTGGAAATATTACCATGATTACTATGCTCAGTTCTTGCCTTACATCAATAACGATTATGATTTCTCAGACTTGTTAAGCGAAATGTTAGGGGAACTGAATGTATCTCACACAGGTTGTTACTACCGTCCTCATTATGACAATCCGGATCGTACTGCAGCACTCGGAATGTTGTATAATGAAATGAAAGGCGGAAACGGTCTCGAAGTGGAAGACATTATCACGGGAGGTCCTATGGACAACGCCAAGACCAAAGTAAAACGTGGCGATATCCTGGAAAAGATTGACGGTGTGCAAATTACCAATGCTTTTGATTGGGCTAAATTGTTGAATCACAAGACAGGCACATTTACAAGACTTTCATTCTATGATCCGAATACTAAAAAGTCATGGGACGAGGTTATTAAACCTATTTCTTCAAGAGAAGAACAGGAGTTGATGTATAAACGTTGGGTAAACATGATGCAAAAAATGACTGATAGCTTGTCGCATGGACAAATTGGATACGTGCATGTTAAAGAGATGAATGACCAAAGTTATCGAACGGTATTCGGCAAGGTGCTTGGAAAGAATTTCAACAAAAAAGCACTGATTGTGGATACTCGTTTCAACGGTGGCGGCTGGCTTCACGATCACCTTGCAACATTCCTGAGCGGAAAACTTTACATGAAGTTTGCTCCTCAGGGCCATATTTTGCCAGGTGGTGAATCCATGGATAAATGGGATAAACCGAGCTGCGTGCTCATCAGCCAGAGCAATTATTCCGATGCTTTCATGTTTCCATTCATTTATAAAGAACTGAAAATCGGTAAATTAATCGGAATGCCAGTTCCCGGGACCGGAACAGCAGTTTGGTGGGAACGCCAGATAGATCCAACCCTGACATTCGGAATCCCCATGGTGGCGTCTAAAGCAGTTGGTGCTGACCACTTTACGGAAAACCATCAGCTTGAACCGGATATCAAAGTGAAAAATCCTTATAACAAAATACTGAACGGTCAGGATCCTCAACTTGAGGCCGCCGTGAAAGAAATGTTAAAAGAAACCAGTAAAACAAGTAAATAACTGATTTAATAACAGATATTTAGAACAATATAAAAAAAGACTGCCCATTTGAGGCAGTCTTTTTTTTATATTATCTTCGTTAAAAATTAATCTTAAAACTTATAAACTTTTTTCAATTTTTCGGGATTAAAAGCCCTGATTGAATTGTCAAACGGCAAATTCATTTAAATACCCTGATTGTACTATGAAGCCGGTTATTTTTTTTGTTCATATTCCTAAGACCGCGGGGACAAGTTTTAGCTTTATTCTTCACAACACTTTTTTATTTTCGCACTGTCACACAGACGATTCAAAAAGACCCGTTTTTTCCAAAAAGGAGTTTCGGTGGGCGAAACGTATCTTTTTCAAATTAAAGAGTTTACATGGACACAGTGTCCTTGAAGACACAAAAGATTTACCGGGGAACCTTGTGCTTTATA
>CAZGZO010000012.1:0-10321 GCA_964529695.1 uncultured Lentimicrobiaceae bacterium | reverse complement strand
TGAGAGATCCCATTTTAAGATGCGCTTCTGAATATCAAGCAGATGTCATTCAAGGTGGACAGAAGAAATCCTTTGAGGAATGGATTTCCGATAAATCAAGACATAATATTCATGTAAAGATGGTCGCCGGCGGTGATGATTTAGAGAAAGCAAAACAACTTCTGGCAGAAAAATATTTGTTTGTCGGGATAACTGAAAAGTTTACAGAATCTATCAAGGCCTTGAATTACTATCTTCCTTACAATCTGGATATTAACTACATCAGAAACAAAAATGTAGCATCCAGCAACAACATAAAAAAATCGCTTCTCTCCGATCCGAAAAGTGTCGAGCTCTTAAAAAAAGCGAATCAATTGGATATAGAACTTTACAATTTTGTTAAGAATGAATTGTTTCCTGAGCTAATCTCCAAGGTACCTGCTAATTACCATATTGACTCTAAAGTTCATCGAACCCCAAAACTAAGGTATTGGATGTCTGTCAATTATAACAGAATGGTTTACAGGCAAATGTACAAACTCCTGAATATCTTTTCGTGATATCATCTCCATACTCATAAAACCGACCTGACCAAAATACTTTAGATAATTATTTCTAAATAGGTGAATTATATAACAAAAAACTTTAAATTTGTTACTTATTGTATAATTGACACGTTCAAAGATTAAATAAACGGATGTGTAATTATTAAGCTTAAAAAGGGAAATTATTTTCTCAACCAATAAGTCAGTAAGTACAAAGCGTTAAAAACATGAAAAAAATAATTCTTTTAGCAATGGGAATCAGCTTTATACTCTTCTCATGCACGAATCAAAGAAGGCAGAACCATTCCCCCAAGGTTAAAATTGCCAACGGTGTAATTGAAGGAATTCAAGATACCGCAACAGGATTACAGGAATATTTTGGGATTCCCTTTGCCAAACCACCCGTTGGCAATCTTAGATGGAAAGCTCCCCAGCCACTTGACAATTGGAAAGGTGTTCTGATGACTAAAAAATTCGGACCCAGACCCATGCAGGCTAACGTATTTGGGGATATGCATTTTCGTTCCGACTCGATGAGTGAAAATTGTCTTTATCTAAATGTTTGGACTCCAGCCAAGAAAGGGACAAAAGGTCTTCCTGTATTACTTTATTATTATGGCGGCGGTTTTGTTGCAGGGGCAAGTGACGAACCCCGTTACGATGGAGCCAGTCTGGCTCAAAAAGGAATTGTTGTTGTGACAGCCAACTATCGCCTGAACATTTTTGGCTTTTTTGCAGATTCTGAACTCACTGCTGAATCGCCACATAAGGCATCAGGTAATTACGGGTTACTTGACGAGAATGCAGCACTGAAATGGGTCCACAAAAATATTTCTGCTTTCGGAGGAGATCCCAATAAAATCACCATCGGAGGCGAATCAGCTGGCTCCATTTCAGTTAGTGAACAAATGGCTTCTCCCCTTTCGAAAAATATGATTGCAGGAGCTATCGGAGAAAGTGGTGCAGGAATCTTTCCCACCTTGCAACCTGTCACACTAGCACAAGCGGAAAAGGTAGGAGAAACATTTGCCAAACAAATAGGTTATCCAACTGTCAAACAATTACGGGCTCTGAGTGCGAAAAAATTACTTGAACTATATGTGAAATCTAAACGGTTCGGTTTCCCCGCCTGTATTGACGGCTATTTTCTTCCGAAACCGCTTCCCGCAATTTATAGGGCAAAAGAACAAGCTCAGGTTCCCTTGTTGGTAGGCTGGAACTCTGCTGAGATGACAGGAATGGCATTTATGAGGGGCAAACCTTATACCGTTAAAAATTTCATTGAAAGAGTAAAGGAAACATTCCCAAGTCATTACAAAGAAATTTTAAAAACATATCCTCACAGAACTGCAAAAGAAGTCGAACGGTCAGCTACCGATCTGGCTTCTGACGGATTCATCGTTTACAGCACCTGGAAATGGTTTGACTTGCAAAGAAAAAATAGTCCGAAACCTGTTTATCGCTATCTCTTTGACAATCCGAGACCTCCATTGACAAACAAAAATCTTAAGCCCGGCCTTGCTGGTGGAGTTATGAAGAAAAATAAAAAGACCCCTCCAACACCCAAACCAATCGGTGCTGCTCATTCTCAGGAAATTGAATATTGTCTGGGCAATCTTTATCTTTCTCCCTGGTATGCATGGAGAAAACAGGATTACAATGTATCTGATACCATGGAAAGTTATTTTGCCAATTTTATTAAAACAGGTAACCCAAATGGGAAAAATTTACCGGAATGGCCTGCTGCAAAACCTGACAATCCACACCCGGCAGTCATGTGGATTAAACCAGGTTCAAAAGCCATAAAAGCTAAAAATGACAACCGTCTTCTTCTTCTTGGAAAGATATATAAGAGTCACTAATCATTCTAATTATTAGATAGTTCCATCCGCTTTAAAGCAGATGGAACTATCTTTCTAATGTATAGAACCAGTCGCTTTTTTCTAAAATAAAATTCAAATTTTCACTCAAACCTGATTTTGTTATCATGAGTTCAGGCATTTCTTTGTCAATTGACTTACTTAAGCCAAACACCTAACCATCTATTATTCAGACAGAAATAGCATATTTACTTTAGCTTATATTTTCCCCGGAACCTATATTTCAAGCCGTCCCTTTATAATTTTTTAACGTTCTTAAGATGTTTTAACAATCAAAACATAAAACATTAAGTATCAGAAATATAAATCTTCCAAAACAAGGAATTCCGTGTTATTGCTGGTTTAAACCGGTTTTTTCGTTCTATTTCATCCTATAAATTTGCCCCCCGTCCTTAACATCATAATATCATGAAAGATTTTTATAATGCAACACGTTTGAAAAGTGCAGGCATGTTTTTCGCCTCGCTATTCGGAATTCTATTTATGTTTAGTACGGCAGCGTTTGCTTCCGGGAAAGTAATATTATATACACCCACTACAGAGGCAACAGTAGCTCCCGGGAAAACGCTTAGCTATAATTTTCAGGTTATTAACCATACTGGCACCGTTCAGGATTTACCACTCTATATCACCGGACTATCCAGGAAATGGAATTACACCTTCCAAATGGGAGCCTGGAACCTAAAAAGGATTGCTGTCCTGCCGGGTAAGAAGCAAATCATACAAATGCGCGTGAATGTACCCCTAAAGATTAACAAGGGAACCTATCATTTCAAAGTTCACGCAGGGTTAAATCATTCTTTAGCCATTTCAGTTGTAATTTCAAAGAAGGGGACCTACAAGACTGAGTTTACTGCTAAACAATATAACTTGCAAGGCCATGGTAATTCACATTTTCAGTTTAGTACAGTCCTTAACAACCTCACTGCGGATCAGCAGCAATATGCTTTAAGAGCTGAGGCACCATTAGGTTGGGATGTTACATTTATGTCTCATTATAAAGATATAACGTCAATATCAGTCAAAGCAAATACTAAAACGGATCTTGAAATCAAGGTAAAACCACCCGATGATGTAAAGGCCGGCACTTACAAGATTCCTGTGCAGGTAGTTACCAACAATACATCTGCAAGTTTGAATCTTGAAGTAGTTATTATCGGCACTTATAAAATGTTGATGACAACGCCAACTGGTCGCGTAAGCACAAGTATTGTTGCAGGAAAACAAAAACGTGTCGAGCTAATAATAAGAAATACCGGTTCATCAGTTCTAACAAACATAAAACCGAGTTACAGAGCACCAGTAGACTGGAAGGTTACATTTGATCCAAAGGTAATAAACGAAATTCAGCCAGGACATTACGTTCGTTTATATGCGACGATAAAATCTAATGACAATGCCATTGCCGGGGATTACATGACAAAAATAAGTGCAACAGCACCAGACGTATCATCACATCTTTCATTCAGGGTTTCTGTCAAAACTCCAATGCTTTGGGGATGGATTGGCGTCCTTATTATTTTACTCGCGCTGGGACTGGTTTATTATTTATTCCGGAAATACGGAAGGAGGTAAATTGTGGATGGGACTATTATCGACCTGGTTGATCTAACAAAAATGTACGGATCGTTTACTGCGGTTGATCACCTGAATCTATCAATCCGCAAGGGAGAGGTTTTTGGCCTTTTGGGACCAAACGGTGCCGGAAAATCCACAACAATCCTCATGATGCTTGGATTAACTGAACCCACATCCGGGTCTGTATATATTTGCGGCATCAATTCTACTAAAAATCCCATAGAGGTAAAGAAAAGAGTAGGATACCTTCCGGAAGATGTAGGTTTTTATGGTGACAGAACCGGTTTAGACAATTTGATTTATACAGGTCGTTTAAACAATCTTTCTGAGAAAGAAGCAAAAGAAAAGGCAAAGGAATTACTGATCCGTGTAGGATTAGGAGATTCGATGGAAAAAAGGGCTGGAACTTTTTCCCGCGGAATGAGACAGCGGTTGGGTCTGGCAGATGTTTTGATAAAAGATCCGGAGGTTATTATTCTTGATGAACCCACACTGGGAATTGACCCCAACGGAATCAGAGAATTTCTGCAGTTAATCATCCAACTTAGTAAAGAAGAAGGAATTACAGTACTTTTTTCTTCACACAATTTGCACCAGGTACAGAAAGTATGCGACAGAGTGGGTTTGTTCGTAGAAGGAAATCTGATTGCTGTTGGTGATATTCAGGAACTTTCGCAGAAGCTTTTTGCAAATAATCCTTACAGTGTGGAAGCCAAAGTAAACTTATTGTCAGATAAAGACTCAACAAATAAAATTGAGCAATTGGAAAAGAAGCTTACTGCGCTCAATGGTGTTTCAGCAGTCAAGATTAAGAATAATACTTTCTTCATCGAATGTTCTCAGGATTCAACATCGGAAATAGCTAAAATCATTTTAGAATCAGGTGTAGGATTAAATTACCTGAATAAAAAAGAATATGGTTTAGACGAGATTTATTATCGGTATTTTGAAGGAGGAGAAGATTATGAATAACATTACAAGTCAACCACATACCGAAGCAAGAGTTGCAAAGCCTTCTCGGTTTGGTATCTTCAGAAATTCAAAGAAAGATGATACTCCTCTTCACCCGTTCAGGGTTATCGTCCAAAAAGAAATATCGGACCAGGTAAGAAGCTGGCGTTTTATCATTCTGATAGCCATCATTGCACTTACCACACTTGGCTCCTTATACACTTCTTTAAACGGACTTTCAAGTGCCTTAAAATCGGGTCACCTTCAGAACACTTTTCTATTTCTGAAACTTTTTACCGCATCAAATGGCACCTTACCATCCTTTTTCGTGTTTGTTGGTTTCCTGGGGCCTTTACTGGGAATCGGCATGGGATTTGACGCCATAAACTCGGAACATAATAAAGGGACATTAAGTCATCTTTTGGCACAGCCTATTCATCGTGATTATCTGTTAAATGCCAAATTTATAGCTTCCCTAACGGTGATTTCATTCATGTTTTTTGCCCTGGGTTTCCTGGTAATGGGCGCTGGCTTAATTTCAATTGGCATCCCGCCGTCACCACAAGAATTTTGGCGCATCATTTTCTTCATAATTCTAAGCATCCTGTATGTCGCTTTTTGGCTGAATTTATCCATTCTTTTTTCGGTTAAATTCAGGCAACCGGCTACCGCTGCTTTAACTGTCATTGCTGTATGGCTGTTTTTCACTGTGTTTTATCCTATGATTGTCAATTTAATTGCGAAATCAATGATATCACCAAACATGGCGAATGGCTATCAGGCATATGTTGCGACCAAAATAAAAGTTGATTTGATGAGATTTGTGCCTAACCAGCTTTTCAGCGATGCAACAACCACCTTGTTGGTACCATCAGTCAGGAGTTTGGGGCCTTTAACAGTTCGACAAATGATTGGAACCATCCCCGGACCGCTTCCGTTAGGTCAGAGCCTGTTATTGGTATGGCCACAGGTTACGGGGCTCATAGCAGCAACAATTTTGTGCTTTGTTATTTCTTATGTGATGTTTATGAGAAGAGAAATTCGGTCGAGATAGACTGGAATTCCGCAACCTAATCAGTTTTATTATGTTGTGATTGCCCAAAATATGATTCCAACAAAAGGTGCTGACTTAAGTTTTTGATCAGCAATAATCACTTAACTTTGTTGTAATAATGATCTTTAATTACACGATCAGTCATCATGGATTACAACAAATATTACAGCATTAACAAGAATGCCTTCGGAACTCAACCGGAAGATATTCTTATAGATCATGCGCATTTAATTACCGGAAAATATCCGGTATTGGATGTCGGAGCTGGTCAGGGAAGGAATACTGTTTATCTTTCAAAACAAGATTATCGGGTAGATGCCATTGATCCTTCCTCTGTTTCAGTGCGAATGATGGATGAAATAAAAGCGCATGAGAAACTAAACTTTAATACATTTCATGCTGATTTCAAGGACTTTTCAAGCGAAAGAAAATATTCAGCAGTTTTGGTTTTTGGCCTGCTCCAGATCCTTGATTGGGATGAAATTGCTTTACTCCAAAACAAGATATCAAGGTGGCTTCGGGAAGGTGGATTACTATTTATCACTTCTTTTACTGTCGATGATGGTTCCTACAGTAAAATCAAAGAGAGCTCAAAAGAAATTGGCAAAAATTCCTATCTAAAACCCGGTGGTGAGAAACGCACTTTTTTCGAACCAGATGAAATTAAAAAACTATTTCAGGAGTATAAACCCCTCCACTATTGGGAAGGAATAGGACCTGAACACAGCCATGGAGATGGTTTTGTTGAAAGGCATGCCATGGTAGAAGCAGTATTTCAGCATTAAAAACAAATTATTAATCCAGAACATTATGACAATCAATAAAGAATGGCATCTAAAAAATAAAATGCCCAAAAATGCAACTTTTGAAGAACGTGTGAAATGGCACACCGAGCACAACAAAAATTGCTCCTGCAGACCCGGATTTCCCAAAAAACTGGAGGAAGAAATGAAGAAAAGAGGAATTAAATTTTAATTACTTATCTGGTATATTTATTTAAAAAGTTTCATTCTGATTTACAACAATTTACCCAATTAAACCTTGTAATTATTTTGGCCGAAAGTAGGGTAAAATCTTTTTCAGGCATCTAAATTTATAAGGAAGCATTTCCTGTACCATTTTTTTAAACACCAAACCAGATTTGTTAATCACAACAGAACCTTTTATGAGAAACAATAGTCTCCAAGCAAAATTGACGTTTATTTCAATTCTTTTCTTTTTCATTCCTTCAATTTCAAGAGCTGCAGGAATCTCCTGGACCTTCAAAACCCACGGAGCAATTTATTCATCACCCACTTATTATCATAATAATGTATACATTGGAAGCGATGATAACAACTTATATTGTTTGAACGCAACCAACGGCAATGTGAAATGGTCTTTTGCCACCCATGGCATTGTACGCTGCAAGCCCGCCATTTCAAATGGAACAGTTTACTTTGCCAGCGATGATGGGAACCTGTATGCACTTAATGCACAATCCGGAGTAAAATTATGGTCCTATAATATTGGCAACAAAATTAAGAGAATCCTTCCAAACACCATCTTTACAGGAAACTATTGGGATTACATGCAATCTTCTCCTTATGTAAACCGGGGAGCTGTTTTTGTTGGTAGCGGTGACAGTTGTGTGTATGCAATCAACTCAAAAACAGGAAAGCTTATATGGAAATTTCACACCGGAGGCATCGTTCGCTCTTCGCCAACAGTCTATTATGGCCTTGTTTATTTTGGTAGCTGGGATGGATTTATTTATGCTTTAAAGGAAAACGACGGTACTTTCATGTGGAAGTATGACACCAGGGGAAAAGATTACAAAAACGTGCAACCCTCACCAAGAGTTGCTAACGGAGTGCTATATTGCGGAAGCAGGAATCCATATTTTTACGCCCTAAACGCCGCAACCGGAAAAGAGATATGGAAATACAGTTATGACTTTTCATGGGTAGAATCCTCAGCAATTATCGAAAAAGGTGTTGTTTATATAGGAAGTTCAGACCTCAAAAAAGTATTTGCTTTCAATGCAAATACAGGAAAAGTTATCTGGCAACTAAAAGTTAATGGAACAGCCTGGTCCACACCTTCCTATGATAAAGGGGATTTGTATATTGGATTGGCAAGTTATAAAGACGATAAATCAGCTATGGAAGGTGGTGGCCTCCTGGCAATAAATGCTGAATCCGGTAAAATTAAATGGGAGATTAAATGCGGTAAAACAAATGCTATAGGCGGCGTAGTGTCGTCTCCTACTGTTTCTGATGGAATGATTTATTATGGAAGCCTTGATGGAAAAGTTTATGCCGTCAAAATAAATAAGAAACAATCTTCAAGGTAAAATACTGAAGGAAGGACACCTTATTATATAATGTTCCTTCTATACTAAACAACACGCTATTTAGGCTTTAAAATGCTTATCAACAGCTTGTTTTTATTATCATTAAAACCTGTTTATTAGCAACTTATTCCATTTTCAACAATCTTGTTTTTCATTTCACAAGACTATGTACCTTTGCCCTTTCAAAAAAATGGATTTATGCAGCTAACAAACAACAAAATCCTCATAACAGGAGGTGCCACAGGAATTGGCTTTGGCCTAGCCGAAAGGTTTATTAAAGAAAACAACACTGTCATTATTTGCGGTAGACGTGAAAAAGCTTTACAGGAAGCTCAACTTAAGCTACCTCAGCTTATCATCAAGCAATGTGATTTGTCACTTCCGGCTGAAAGACAAGAGCTTTTTAACTGGATTTTGGAAAAACACAGTGATCTTAATGTACTTGTAAATAATGCCGGCATTCAAAAAAGGCATACCTCAATTACCGATGAAGATTTTTTTGATGATCTACAAGAAGAAGTATTCATTAATGTGGAAGCTCCTTTACATCTGACATCTCTCTTTTTAAATCTGAAAAAGCTCAATACTATTATGAATGTGACCTCCGGGCTGGCTTTTGTTCCCATGAGCAAGGTTGCAGTGTATTCTGCAACAAAATCCTTCTTTCATTCTTACACCGTTTCGTTAAGGGAAATATTGAAACAGAAGAATATTGAGGTTGTAGAAATCATTCCCCCAGCTCTCAATACAGATTTAGGCGGAAAAGGAGAACATGATGGTGCTCCACAGGTAAAAGATTTTATCAATGCCATTTTTCTTCAGTTGAAAGAGGGCAAAAATGAATTGACATTTGGCTTCACTGAAAGCATTATTCAAGCGATGCCAAAAGTGTGGAATGACATTTTTAAAAGGATGAATAACCTATAATGTTTCTGATAGAAACATTATTTCAGAAAAAATAAGACAACTTTTTCATTCGGAAAGACCTATTTTTGTCTTTCCATTCCCTTTTTTTGCAATTTTTTTCATTACAAGTCCCAAATCTTTATAATTATAAATAATTATAATTCAATAATTTAAATTCTTTTCTTATCTAAACCAGGTATAAATTAAGTTTTTTTGTGAAATTTTTCACTACGAATGTTTTTTGTAAAGATTTAGCTTATAATTTTGCCCTAGTTATTTGATAGGATTCGTAGTATTAAAATAATAAAGTTATGAAGTCAATTAAATGGATAATCTCTCTGGCAGCCCTGTCAATGATAGGTTTTCAGGCACAAGCCCAGACTTTCACAAAGTATCAATCAACAAGCGAAAGCACGATGTCAGTAACAGGAACATCAACGCTTCACAATTGGAGTGAAAAACTAAAAAAATGTGATGTAAGTTTTCAGGCAACTGAGTCTGGCAATCAGTCTATCGAAATTAAAGATGTCAGCGTAAAAGTCCTTGTCACCGATTTGGAAACTGAATCGTCGATCATGGCAGACAAAACTTACGATGCATTGAAAAAAAAGAAATATCCCGAGATGACATTTGTTTCCAATCAGGAAACTACGCTGCCACTTTCCGGCACTACGTTTTCAGGGAAGATAAGTGGAAAACTGACCATAGCAGGAACCACAAAGCAAGTTCAGATTCCAATACAGGGAACAATGCAAAATGGTACTGCTTCTGTTTCCGGAGTTTATCCCGTTTCTATGCCTGAATATGGCGTAAAACCACCAACAGCTATGTTTGGTGCCATAAAATCGGGGAAAGAAATCAAAATACATTTCGATGTGAAATTTAACAAGGTACAACCATAAAATAATCAATTAATTAACAATTAAAAATCAAATAAAAATGAAGAAATTATTTCTTTTAGTATTAGCGGTGATGGTTTCCGCAACCATGTGGGGGCAGCAATTTGAAGCACCGCAGTTAGACAACGTGACTTTTAACAAAGTAAAAGTCCATGTAGGAGGCGATTTTGCTTTACAATTTCAAGCTTTAAATC
>CAZGZO010000011.1:0-27490 GCA_964529695.1 uncultured Lentimicrobiaceae bacterium | reverse complement strand
GGCGGAACTTCTTTGTTGATTCCGGAGTCGCCAATGATGGCATACTTCCGGCTTTGTACTGCGAGATAAAAAAGAACACCGTTTCTGAGTTCCGTCCGATCCATTTTCAATTTCTTGAATAAAAAGGCGGCACGGTCCAAAACATCTGTTTTACAGAATGATTCGATATGAACCCTGATCTCGCCCGATGTATCCAGTTCAGCGTTTAAAATGGCGTTTACAATTTTGTCCTGGTCCTCGGTCGAAAAAAACCTTCTTGCTGATGGGCTCATGATAAAAAATTTAGGTTAAAATTTAACCGTGGGCGCTTTCTGGGCACCCGCTTCGGCTTTGAAATATGCTTTTTCCCTGAAATTGAACATGTTTGCAAGGATATTTTTCGGAAACAAACTGATATACGTATTGTAATCTTGAGTTGCCAAATTGAATCTTCTACGGGCCGTTGCTATACGGTTTTCGGTTCCTTCCAATTGTGCTTGAAGTTCAAGGAAATTCTGATTTGCTTTCAGGTTGGGATAGCGTTCAACCACTACCATGAGTCTTGACAAAGCTTGTGAGAGACCACTTTGAGCCTGCTGGAATTTTTGCAGATTCTGGGGCGTTAGGTGGTTAGCATCAATAGTTACTGAAGTTGCTTTGGCACGTGCCTCAACAACACCTTCCAACGTTTCTTTTTCGTGAGTGGCATAGCCTTTTACGGTGTTTACCAGATTAGGGATCAGGTCAGCACGGCGCTGGTAGTAATTTTCCACTTCTGACCAACTTTGGCTAACAGCTTGCGATTTGGTTACAAAAGTATTGTAAGTATTTTTTATCCCACCGTAGATCAGTAAAATTACAACTGCCACTACGATAATAACAATCCAGGATTTTTTCATTCTTTGTGATTTAAAGCTAAATTAAATGATTTTATTTGTAAACGACGAAGTTAAGATAAATATTGCTTCCTTCGATATGAAAAACGAAGTCCCGGGATTTACCCCGGGATCGTTTCGCAAACGTTTTAAAACTAGTATTATTCTACAATGTGTACACTGCGTCTTACGAAGTCATCCAGTTCTTTTCCAGTCAATAAATTCTTGGAAAGACGGGCGAGATCGTAAACTTGTTTGGCAATTTCATCCTGATCTTTTTCTTCTTTGGCTTTCAGAATTTTGTCCATCAATGCATGGTTGGCATTCACAACCATCGTGTAAGAATCAGGGAGTCCGCCCATGCCCATCATGGGGCTTCCACCAACAGCTTCCATATCTTTCATCCGGCGCATAAACTCGTTTTGTGTGATGGTAACCGGCATGTCGCTTTCGCTGAGATTTTCGAAAGTTACTTCAAAATGGGTCTTGTCAATGCACCTTTCGAAAACAGTCTTTAACTCTTCTTTTTGCTTGTCATCCAGTTTTGATGGTGCTTCTTCATCCTTAACAATCAGTTTGTCAATGGTGTTAGAGTCCACACGTGCAAAAGAAGTATCGGTTAGTTTCTGTTCCATCGCATTGATGAAATGAGAATCTAAAACACCGTCCATCAACAGTACATCGTAACCGCGTTCTTTAGCTGTTTGAATGTAGCTGTACTGTTCGTCTTCGTTAGAAGCATAAAGGTAGATCAGCTTTTTATCTTTGTCTTGCTGCGTTTTTTCTACATGCTTTTTATACTCGTCAAGCGTGAAATATTTCCCTTCAGTGTTTTTTAATAAGGTGAATTTTTCTGCTTTTTCTGCGAATTTTGGCTCGGAAATCATACCGTACTCAATGAAGATTTTAACGTCGCTCCATTTTTCTTCAAAAGATTTACGGTCGTTTTTGAAAATTTCACTTAGTTTGTCAGCTACTTTTTTGGTAATGTAGCTTGAAATCTTCTTTACATTCTGATCGCTTTGCAGGTAAGAACGGCTCACATTCAAAGGAATGTCAGGTGAGTCAATCACGCCATGAAGTAATGTCAGGAACTCCGGCACAATGCCTTCTACCGAATCAGTTACAAAAACCTGATTGCTGTAAAGCTGAATTTTATTCCGTTGCAGTTCGTAATCTTTTTTCACTTTGGGGAAATAAAGAATTCCCGTCAGGTTGAAAGGATAATCTACATTGAGGTGAATGTGGAATAGCGGCTCTTCAAAAGTGTAAGGGTAAAGCTCTTTGTAAAATGCTTTGTATTCTTCATCAGTAGCATCAGACGGTGCTTTTTTCCAAAGCGGATCCGTGTTGTTGATGATTCTCGGCTGCTGAATTTCTTTGGTTTTCGGGTTTCCGTCTTTGTCTTTTTCACCTTCTATAGGCTCATGAATGGTTTCCATTCCAAACTGAATCGGAACGGGAAGAAACTTGCAATATTTGTTAAGCAACTCGTTGATGCGGTGGTCTTCCAGAAAATCTTTATTTTCATCGTCGATGTGCAGAATAACATCAGTTCCGCGTTCTGCTCTGTCGGTTTCTTCCATTTCATATTCCGGACTTCCGTCACATTCCCAATGTACAGCCTTTGTCTGGCCACCTTTTTTGTAGGTTTTGGAAACGACTTCCACTTTTTCGGAAACCATGAAAGCTGAATAGAAACCCAATCCGAAGTGGCCGATGATGGCATTTTTCTCAGCTTCTGTTTTAGTCTTGAATTTCTTTACAAACTCTTCAGCACTGGAAAGGGCAATTTCGTTGATGTACTTGTTCATTTCATCAGCGGTCATCCCAATTCCACGATCTTTTACTGTAAGTGTTTTTGCTTTTTTGTCAACTTCAATGTGGATTGTCAAATCACCCAGGTCTTCTTTAACCTTTCCAAGTGATGCTAATGTCTTTAGCTTTTGTGTAGCATCTACTGCATTAGAAATCAGTTCTCTTAAAAAGATTTCATGATCTGAATAAAGAAACTTCTTGATGATAGGAAAAATATTTTCCGTTTGAATTCCAATCTTTCCTTTTGTTGCCATATTTTTTTCGGTTTAATGTTTCGATTTAGATTTTGTGTTTTTGTTGAAATCAAACCTTGTGCCACGAAAAAAAGAGGTGACATTTTGTCCCGCATGAAGGTGATATATTGACGATGAGTTAGTGTGAAATGAATAACAATTTATTTCTATTATGTCTCGATCCTGGCAAAAAATAAGAAAAGGAGGATGTTGTAAAATTATGACAGTCTGCTTATAACTTTAATATTCAAATTTATGTTATCTAAGAAATTTAATTGTTTAATAATTAACAAAATATAAATTTCCTGACATGTATTATTAAAAAATAATTTGAAACAAATTTTGTATTTCTTAACGACGATTTCTACCTGTTTCATGATAGGGAGCAGAGTCTTATTTTTTAAAGAATGCCTAAAAAGGGTAAAAAATTACCCGAATTCGGGACTTGCCACCAAATTTTTTTCTAGGTAATTTCACCTCAGATTTTGGAAGTTAATCGGATAATTTTCAAAAAATCCAATCTCTATTTTAAGTACTGATTTTACAACTTTTGAAATTACTAAACCAATCTAAATCAGCTAAGATAGGAATTTAATAATTCCCCTCACTATGGAAACAGAAGCTAAAATATTGATTCTTGAGGACCGGGATGAAAGTGCTTTTAAAATAAGTACAGTGTTTGAAGATGCAGGGTTTGAAGTCGTCGGTATTGCAAGGACTACGGAAGAGGCTCAACAGTTATTTCTTAAAAATGCGATTGATCTTTTGGTATGCCGTATCGAGTTGGAGAGCGGAGAGATAACGGTTAAATTTGTGAAAAAGGCCCTTAAGAAAAGAAAAGTGGCTTGTATCTTTATCACTTCCCTGGATTATGAAGATTTGATAAACAGAAATCTCGATAGCTTTCCTGAGTTTGTGATTACATTACCGTTTACCGATAAACAGTTAGAGACCGCAGCAAAGTGTGCTTTACACAAATTTGACTGTTTGCCGCATATAGAAAAACAACCTGTTCCTACTGCCCGTGAATTAGATATTATTTTACAGCTCGCCAAAGGAAAATCATCCAAGGAAATCGCAGACAATTTGTGTGTCTCTTATGAAACGGTCAAATCCCACAAAAAGAACATATTTAGGAAATTTAATATTTCATCAGGCTATGAAACCATTGCCTTGGCTTATAAAAATCAATGGCTTTATTCTTGGATATCTGTTTTATTCACGGTTAATTCCTTTGCCGAATTCATTATAGAAGCCCTTTAACTTTACCCAACCACCTTCAGATAACTCGAAATCCACCTCATTTCTCTTTACCCATTTTTATAAATATGATTAGGCAAGTATAAATCGTATTGAGCCTGATTTTGAAATTTTTCGAGTCAAAATGGACAGGACAATTTCTTCTTCATTTTTGATTTTATTTTTTTGTTGGGAAGCCATTAAAAATAGTTTCCAAAAATTAATCTTGGCTCCTGTTCCGAGTTTCCGAAAAGTACAAGATTAACTGCTCTTTTAAAATTCCCCCGAACGGGGGATTGATTCTCGTAAGCGATTGAAGTACTTTTATTAAGGATAATCAGCGGGGTGGTTAAAACACTGTTTTAACCGTAAATTCATATTGAAGAATTTCCCCCCTACATGTTTAAAACTTTCCAATGGTTCGAAAGAACTATATGAACATTTAGTACTCCTTAATCCAAGAGAATTACAGGGTTTCTTATGGACTCAACAAGGAGTAATGATGGATGAACTGTTTATTAACCAGAATTACTAACTTAAAATTTTAGACCTATGAAAAAATTGTTCTTAGTGCTTCTGGCAGTGGGCTTGTTTGCAAGCTGTCAGAAAAAAACACCTACCGCACCAGCTAAGACACAGGCTGTAACCTTCGGGGTTCAGCAAATTAGCTCGGAAAACTTAAAGGCCAACATTGATGGTATTGATACCATTCTTTGTAGTGATGTCATTCCGGATATGGCCTGGATCCAAATTGACGGTGTGGACTATTATGCTCAACTTACAACAGTGGATGGTAAGCTTTATACGCAATCCATCCAACTGACTCCTGGTAACCATACTCTGGATGAATTTGTATTGTATAAAGAAACTGACGGAGTTCAGGGAATAACCAATGGTGATCCTATTGTTTACGGAACACCGATGACAGGCTCTACTTTTGCAATTTATGTAAATAACCCGCTTGTGTTTGATTTTGAGGTTTCTGAATTTGCAAAAACAGAAGTGCCTGTTGAGGTGTTGTGTTTTACTCCAAAAAATTACGACTCATTTGGTTACCAGTGGTTCCTAATTGACCGTATAATTGTTCGTGAACAGTGCTTCTACGGAGACTTTTGCACGAAACATTATATGGATTACGCAGAATCTGACTATGCAAATCAGTCGACAGGATTGCAACTTGATATGCCAGCAATCTTCCAGATTCAAGGCTTCATAAAATCTGCCGGTGATGAATCTTGGAGTCCATTACCAGGTGGAAATGGTGGTGGTGAAACCTCTGGTGTCTTTACGAATGACAATGCAGACGCCGGCTGGGGTGTTGGAGCACCGGTTTGTGTACAATATCCTGATAGAGTAGGTGTTGTGGATAGCCTGAAGTTTGAATTGTATATCCTTGTAAAACAAGGTAGCTCCTTCAACTTTGTGCTGTTCCATACCTGGATGTTTGCTGATGCTGAAATGATTCCTGCCGGAGCCGACGGAGTTGTTGATTTCGAACTGGGTAACTGTAATGTTACAGCCGCGGACCTTGTACTGCCTCCGTACATCAATCTTCCTGCAGATTCTGTAACAGTCCTCACAGGAGGTTCAATTCCTTCAGATTCACTGCAACCTGACGGAACAAAAGGATACTTCGATGTTACTTTATCTGATATAGGTGCAGGATATGATATCGTGAATGGAACCTATGCAGTAAATTGTGCAAGAAGAACAGTCCCGATTTCCCTGAACACTTCTTACTCAATGTATGCTTTCAGTTCATTATATCCTGATCTAATGTCGACGGATTATGCCCGCAATATTCCCTGGGATAAAATCAACTGGTTGATTAACCATCTTACCAGCTATCCGGATCGCACATGGGCTGATATCCAACAAGCAATTTGGGTACTGGAAAGTACAACAGGTTATACCGGAACTGACACAAGTACAGGCGTTCCCGCCATCACTGCAGTAGGACAACAGATGGTAGCCGATGCGAATACTTTAGGTGTCGGCTTTGTTCCTGCTCCGGGTGATTTGGCAGCAGTTGCATTTGAAGATACTGAAACACCTTCCACGGTTCAACTTATAATCATAAAGCTTGACCCCTAATCGCCCTTAAAAGGATTGATTTGACAGGGATGGATATTTTTCCATCCCTGTTTTTGTATTCCCTGATGGGAATGCATTCTGAAATTTGATAGGATATATGTGTGGCTTCAATTATAAAAAACATGGAGTTTAATACATGTAAAACTGTTGAAGAATGATGTTCCTTAAACTGATTTCAATATAATATCAAATTTTGAGAATAAACTGATGATTAAATTTCCCCCGAAAGGGGGATTGTATCTGTAAAATATTAGAATTACGTTTGTTAATAGTTAAAAATGTGGTTTTTAAAACAAGGGTCTATACTTAAAATTTACCACCATCTTATATTTCAAAATGTTTTTCATTACTCAAATAAATAAAAAATTACTCCTATCGAATCGGAGATTAAGAGTAAACTGTTAACCAACTAAAATTACTAACTAAAACTAATTGTCCTATGAAAAAATTATTCTTAATGCTTTTGGCAGTAGGCTTGTTTGCTAGCTGTCAGAAAAAATCGACTACTACGCCTGCTAAAACGCAGGCTGTAAGCTTTGGGGTCAATGTGATGAGCCCCAATAACCTGAAGCAAGATCCTGTCAATGACACCATTCTTTGTACTGATGCCATTCCGGATATGGCTTGGATCCAAATTGACGGACAAGATTACTATGCACAACTGACTACAGTTGACGGTAAGCTTTATACGCAATCTATCCAACTTGGCCCCGGGCCGCATAGCCTTGATGAATTTGTACTTTACAAAGAAACTGATGGCATTCAAGGACCTACAGGCAGTGATCCTATTGTTTATGGAACACCTATGACCGGTTCTGCTTTTGCTGATTATGTGACAAATGCTCTGTCATTTAACTTCAATGTGGATGAATTTGCTAAAACCGAAGTGCCTGTCGAGGTGTTGTGTTTTACTCCTAAAGTCTATGATTCCTTCGGATATGATTGGTTCATTATCGATCGTATCGTAATTCGTGAGCAGTGCTTCTTTGGAGACTTCTGCACAAAGCATTATATGGATTACGCAGAATCTGACTATGCACGTCAATCAACAGGATTGCAGATTGATATGCCAGCCATCTTCCAGATTAAAGGTATGATTAAGACTGGTGATGGTGACTGGGGTCCGTTACCAGGTGGTGATGGCGGAGTCTTTACAAATGACAACGCAGACGCTGGCTTTGGTGTAGGTGCACCGGTATGTGTACAATATCCTGATAAACTTGGTGTTACAGATAGCTTGAAATTCGAACTGTACATTCTTGTAAAACAAGGTACCGAATTCAACTTTGTATTATTCCACACATGGATGTTCGCTGATGATGAAATGATTCCTACCGGAGGAGATGGAGTTATTGATTTTGAACTAGGTAACTGTAATATTACTGGAGCTGACCTTGTACTACCTCCTTACATTAACCTGCCGATGGATCCATTTGATGTTACGACAGGTGGTAGTACTCCTGGGGCTTTGTTACAGCCAGATGGAACACCAGGTTATTTTGATGTCACTTTGGCCGGAGTTGGCTCTGGTTATGACATTCAGGATGGAGGTTATCCTGTGAATTGTATGCGATATGGCGTGACCATTTCCTTGAATACTACTTACAGCATGGTTGTAAGAAGTTCGCTTTATCCTGGAACAATGTTGACTAGCTATTCATCTGCACTTCCATGGGATCAAGTTAACTGGTTGATCAACCATCTTACCAGCTATTCTGGCCGCACATGGGCAGATGTTCAACAGGCTTTTTGGGTTTTAGAAGGCTGGAGTGGAGCTGCTAATGGTGGGGTCCCGGCAATTACTGCTCTTGGACAACAAATGGTAGACGATGCTCAATTACTGGGTGGTGGCTTTGTACCAGGACCTGGAGACTTAGCTGCTCTTGCACTTGAAGATGCTCAGAATCCTTCAGAAGTTCAGCTTTTAATTATCAAACTTGACCCCTAATTGCCCTTAAAATAAATTATCTGAATGCAGGGACGGAGAAATTCGTCCCTGTTTTTTTTAAATTCAGATTGCAATTTTTAATGAATGCAATGCGACAAAGGTTGGTTAATATTATAATAAATAACAGTGATGTCACTTGATAAAAAATTGTCCTGCCTTTTTTATCATTACTTTTCTGAGAGGTCTGGAAATAACCTAATATCAAAATTTCCCCCAAATGGGGGATTGTTTTTTTTTAGTACCCGAAGTAGTTTTGTTTGTGTTGAAATAAAGGAATGTTAAAGAACCCGTTTCCAAATAATAAAAGTGTGGTAAGATAGGTAGTACATGAAGTTCTTAACACGTCTGAATTCACAAACAAGAAAGCCGCTTATGAAAAATTTTGATTCTTTTTAGCCTATGATTGAAACCGTCTAAAAACGCTCCACAATGTATTTCTGGAGTCGAAAATAAAACTACAAAAAACTAAAACTACTATACCTATGAAAAAGTCAATATTTACCCTTCTGGCAGTTTTAACATTACTAAGTTGTAATAAGACTCCGGTGCCTGTTTCAGCTTCGGCTTTGCAAGATGTTTCATTCGGGATTGAGACAATTGAAGCAAATGCCAATTTAAAATCCGAGGCTAATGATGTTTGGAATTGTGCTACCATGATTCCGGACTTTGCCTGGATAACAATTAAAGCTCCGGATGGAACAGAATCAAATTATTATCCACAACTATTTACTATAGATAATAATCTTTATACCCAATCTATTAAGCTTCCCGTTCTTTCTGATAATGAGAAGTATACAGTCAGTAATTTCGTGTTATACAAGGAAAGTGACGGACAGCCAGGTTATTCCCCCAGTGATACCATCGTTTATGGTACGCCTACCACAGGTTCTAAATTCTCAATTTATGTAGACAAAACTGTAGATTTTCAGTTTGGTGTTACTGCTTTTTCTAAGGCACAAATTCCGGTTCAGGTCCTGTGTTTTAATCCAGCTTCTTATGCGTCGTTTGGATTTCAATGGTTTGGTGTGCAAAGAATCGTAGTAAGGTATTTCAAATTCTTTGGCGATTTGTGTTTAAATGCAGATCCTTATGCTCCTGCTGATTATGCCGGCTCACTTTATGATCAACCTCAGCCTCCGCTCGGAGTGCAGGTTGATGTACCTATACTAATGAAAATAAGAGTATTTAAAAACGGAGTTGAGGTTCCCTATTCGCCATTTACAAATGCTACTCTGGATGCTAATTACGGGGTAGGTAATCCAGTCGCTGCATATTATCCTGATAATCTGGATGTTCAGAATGAAGTTTTTACCTTCAAATTATATATTCTGGTTAAGAATGCAGGAGGGTCATTCAGTTATCAGCTTTATCAAACTTTTAACTCTACGGATGATGGTCCTTTGATGGTGAATGATACACCGGTTCCATACATGGAAAATGGCTTATTACTGTATTTTGCTTTAGGGACTTGTGACGCCAGTCCAAAAGATATGATTTTTGACTGGAAACCCCAAATCACAGAAGCTACTATACGTCCGGCGGATTTGGTTGATGGACCCCTTCTGATTAATGGCCTTCC
Source organism: uncultured Lentimicrobiaceae bacterium (assembly GCA_964529695.1). Classification (GTDB taxonomy): domain Bacteria; phylum Bacteroidota; class Bacteroidia; order Bacteroidales; family F082; genus Sulfidibacterium. The sequence goes on along the minus strand of CAZGZO010000011.1, from coordinate 17,725 downwards.
TAACGACGTTGTTTTTTATAAGAATGCCAACTGGTTCTTCTATAATGATGAAACAGATGAAATAGATAATTCATTAGGATCATTCGTTACTGGTCCTGATACACCACCTTTAGGCACAGGGAGTGCTCAGATTTCCGTTTCCGGAACTCAACGAAGAAATCTTGCAACTTACCAATTTGCAGGAACTTTTCTAAACACTATTACCACTCTCAAATTTAGTACTTACAATCCTTCCGCAGGAAACGGCGGTTCTGTCACGTCCACAGGCTTCCTGGGATTTAATGTCGATTTCGACGGAAATAATGATTCGTGGCAAAATCGATTGATTTTCGTACCCCCTGCTGCCGAGGTGGCTCAGGACACATGGCAAGAATGGGACGCTTTGCAAGGTGGTAATGCATTATGGTCCTGGTCCGGACTTACTGCCAACAGCGGTTCCCATAACGCGTGGCCCGATGGAAATACTTCCACCTACCGTACCTGGAATGATATCTTGACGGCCTTTCCAAATGCTCGCATAAGACCTACCGATGGGTGGCTTGGAATCCGTGTGGGTTCACCCAATCCTGATGGATTTACAGAAAATATCGATGCATTTAAGTTTGGAACAGGATCCTCATCCATAACTTTTGACTTCGAGCCAGCACTTTAGATTACTTTGTTTAAAGGACAGAAACTAAGTTTCTCAGTTTCTGTCCTTTTTTAAATGAAAATTTTGAATAGAAAAATGATGTTGTTTTTATCTCACTTGAAAACCAATCTTCACCATTACCATGAAAAAGGCACAATTTCACCTAAAATTTCCCCTATATGGGGGATTGTTTAGAGTAATCCTTTGATATAGCTTTGTTTACACAATAAGTATGATGGGCGTTTGTCCCCCAAAAAATATGAAAATGCAAAAACTTCTACCATTAGCAATATGAAATCTACAACTACATACTACTCTTTGAAAAGATATTCTAAAAACTTCTATAGCACTTCCTTTATGGAAGGTATACTAATCAATACCCAAGGTTTAACCCCTTGGCCACTAAATCAATTCTTTTCATTAACTAAAAATTTAAGCCTTATGAAAAAATTATTCTTAATTCTTCTGGCAGTAGGCTTGTTTGCCAGCTGTCAGAAAAAACCGACCGCTCCACTTGCTAAAACGCAGGCTGTTAGTTTTGGGGTCAATGTTATGAGCCCCAATAACCTGAAGCAAGATCCTGTCAATGACACCATTCTTTGTACTGATGCCATTCCGGATATGGCTTGGATCCAAATTGACGGACAAGATTACTATGCACAACTGACTACAGTTGACGGTAAGCTTTATACGCAATCTATCCAACTTGGCCCCGGGCCGCATAGCCTTGATGAATTTGTACTTTACAAAGAAACTGATGGCATTCAAGGACCTACAGGCAGTGATCCTATTGTTTATGGAACACCTATGACCGGTTCTGCTTTTGCTGATTATGTGACAAATGCTCTGTCATTTAACTTCAATGTGGATGAATTTGCTAAAACCGAAGTGCCTGTCGAGGTGTTGTGTTTTACTCCTAAAGTCTATGATTCCTTCGGATATGATTGGTTCATTATCGATCGTATCGTAATTCGTGAGCAGTGCTTCTTTGGAGACTTCTGCACAAAGCATTATATGGATTACGCAGAATCTGACTATGCACGTCAATCAACAGGATTGCAGATTGATATGCCAGCCATCTTCCAGATTAAAGGTATGATTAAGACTGGTGATGGTGACTGGGGTCCGTTACCAGGTGGTGATGGCGGAGTCTTTACAAATGACAACGCAGACGCTGGCTTTGGTGTAGGTGCACCGGTATGTGTACAATATCCTGATAAACTTGGTGTTACAGATAGCTTGAAATTCGAACTGTACATTCTTGTAAAACAAGGTACCGAATTCAACTTTGTATTATTCCACACATGGATGTTCGCTGATGATGAAATGATTCCTGCCGGAAACGATGGAGTTGTTGACTTTGAATTGGGTAACTGTAATGTAGGTGCTGCTGACCTTGTTTTGGCTCCTTACATTAACCTTCCTGCTACAGCTACTTTAAAAGTAGGTAATTCTGTTCCTGGTAGTTTACTGCAACCTGATAACACAGTAGGTTACTTTGATGTTACTTTAAGCGATATACCGGACGGTTTTGATATCGCCAATGGTGGTTATCCAGTAAACTGCATGCAGAGAACTGTTAATATTTATATGGGACAGACTTACTCGATGCTTGTAGAAAGTTCGCTTTATCCGGGCGCAATGCATACTACTTTTGCTCAAAACGTTCCATGGGATAAAGTTAACTGGTTGATCAATCACCTTACCAGCTATCCTCTCCGTACATGGTCTGATATTCAACAGGCATTGTGGAGACTGGAAGATCCAAATTATGATGGATCAGAAACAGGTGCTTATCTGCCTGATCCTATCACCGCTGTTGGCAATAAAATGGTAGCAGATGCAAATCTTTTAGGTGGTGGCTTTGTCCCAGGACCTGGTGATTTGGCAGCAATTGTGTTTGAGCACGCAAATGGCGATCCGGTACAGATCGTGATTATTAAACTTGACCCCTGATTGTCCTTAAATAACCATTATTTTACCAGGGATGGGTCCTCCATTCCTGGTTTTTTTATTCTCGCAATAGATGACCCCGGGCCATGGGCCAATAAAATTTAACTTCTAATTTCCTTTTAAAGTCTTTTTTATCCTCAAGATCATTGCCTGATGTCCAGTTCGGAACATGGTAAATAAATAATGATTTTCCAGGAGGAAATTTTTTAAGGTGCTCGAAACATAATCTTTTGATTGAATTAATTTTGAGAGAACCCAAAGTTATGGCGAAATTAGAGGCAAAAACCTTGTTAATTTTAAAACGAAATAATTTTTAAGTTATTAACAAATACTTGTTAATAACGAATTTTTTTTTATCTTTGATAGTTGTAAATATAAATCACTGTAAATAAAGTTCTTATATTTATTAGGGTTTCATATTTCTTCAACATGTTCTTATAAAATCTGTATTTTATTTGTCATTAGTTTATGGGTTATAAATTTAAAGTTTAAAATTGATTAAAATTCGGGCCTTCTCTTTTCTGTTTCGGGGTGTTCTGTACCCAATTCATTTAAATTTATATTGTTGTAATTATGACTAACGAGCTTTTTAAATAAAAAAATGCTCTTTCAACCGAATTAGAAATCTTTCTTTTAATAACTCATAAATGAATTCAACCAGCAAAATAAAATAAAATGTCCAATTTATGGAATAATTCTATTTGTCTTGAAATTTGAATTGCTGATACATTAATGACATACAAGTGACATTTGAGCCTACTATACTATCAAACTTTTCAGAAGTCTTGTTATAACGAATGATAACTCAAAATACTAAAACCATGACTTACCCAAATGTACTAATTGTCGATGATGAGATTATTACTTCTGAATTTGTGAGGCTAATTTTAGAACGTTATGATATTAACGTCACTGGGGTAGCTGAAACCCCGAAAAAAGCTTTACAAATATTTTCCGAAGGAAAAACCGATTTAATCATTTGCGATATCGATCTTAGAAATGGAATATCTGGGATTGATTTTGTTCGACATGCCAAACAATTGAGACCTACTCATGTTATCTATTTGACAGGTCTGACTGACGAAGACACTTTGAAAACCGCCTTAGAAACTCAACCGGATGCTTACATTACAAAGCCTTTTACACACAATCAGTTGATTGCTACTTTAATGACCATTGTAAATGACACTAAATTCAATAAGAAAGTAGATATTGGGCCCGTGCCAACAAAAAGAGAGCTCCAGATTATAGAGAATTTAGCCCGGGGGATGACGAGCTATCAAATTGCTAGTGCGATGAATATTTCTTTTGAAACAGTTCAAACGTACAGAAAAAGAATTTTAAATAAGTTTGGTGTTAATTCAAGTTCAGAAATTATTGTTTTGGCCATGAAAAAGCGTTGGATTAATCTTTCATTTTCTGATCCAACTTTATTCTGAATAAATAGATTCATGCTTTTATTTTTACTTTTGAGTTTTAAACGACCCTTCATTTACCCATGGCATAAGTTTTTAATATGTCGACGATGGCGGGAAATAGCTATTAAATAGCTGTTTTTCTTGATTCCTAGTGTCCGGTTTCCTTTGTATTTTCTGATATGGAAATTCTTCAAACCATGTTCACCTATAAATGGGACATAAAAAAATACTCCTGCCTATAAATTTTTATCGCTCCCTACCTTCCTTTTTCAATCTTTATATATAGGTTTTCTGTATATTATGACGGGTGTGGTTTATGTCATAAATATGGGTTATAATGCGTTAAAAATGTGCAATATATCCCCCAATTGGGGGATTGTTTATTGTTATTTCATAAAGTACTTTTGTTTGAAACGCAAATGAAATATCTATGTCAGAGGATGTTCATATTTGCATGCAAGAAGTATGAATTAGTTTCCATAACTAACAACAGAGCTTCATGAAAAAGTTTTTATTACTTCTTTTTGGAATAAGTCTTTTCGTGGGCTGTCAGAAAAAAACGCCTGACACACCTATTGTAACCCAGTCGGTGACATTTGGAGTACAACAGGTTAACACAAGTGTTTTAAAATCAGATATTGGTACCTGGAATTGTACCAATACTGTTCCTGATAGGGCATGGATTCAAATAGATGGGTTAAGCTATTATGCGCAACTTACAATTGTAAATGGAAAACTTTATTCGCAATCCGTCAAACTTACCCCCGGGACACATATAGTTAATAATTTCGTTTTATATAAAGAAACGGATGGTATAGAGGGAATTACAGGTAGTGATATAGTTGTTTTTGGAATCCCTGATGCAGGTTCTGCTTATGCAATTTATGTGGACAAGGCCGTGGATTTTCCAATCGAGGTATCTTCCTTTGAAAAAACGGAAGTTCCGGTTCAGGTTCTGTGTTTTAATGAAAGCAAATACTCTGAATTTGGTTACGACTGGTTCCTCATTGATAGGACTATTGTGCGCGAGCAATGCTTCTTTGGAGACATCTGTACTGATGAGTACATGCAATATGCTGGTTCCGATTATGAAAACCAATCCACAGGCTTGCAAAAAGATATGCCTGCCATCATTAAAATTATGGCTTATAAGCAGCAATCTGATGGTTCATGGGCATTACTGGCAAATGGCGGAACTTTTACCAATGATAATGCGGAAGCCGGGTGGGGCATCGGAGTACCGGTATGTGTACAATATCCTGATAATTTAAGTACTGAGGACAACTTCAAGTTCGAATTGTACATTTTGGTGAAAAAAGGTAATGGATTCAGCTTTGTACTGTTCCATACCTGGACATTCAAAGATGCTGAAATGATTCCAGCCGGATCTGATGGCGTTGTAGACTTTGAACTGGGTGATTGTAATGCGGGGTCGGCAGACCTGCATCTGCCACCATATCATAATCTGCCTGCTACTGCTTATCTTAAAGTGGAAAATGCTACTCATGGAACAAAGCAAACCCAGGAAGGGTTACCTGGTTATTTTGACATCATTTTGTCAAATATAGATTCCGGTTATGAATTAACCAATGGAATGTTTCCCGGCAACAGCCTTTCCAGAAAAGGTAGTGTTACTTTTAATTCAAAACATGAAGTAAATATCATTAGTTCAATTAATACCGAATTGATGGGCAAACATACCAAGGATCTGCCCTGGGACAAAGCGAACTGGCTGATAAATCACCTGGGAGATTACCCGGGTCATACATGGTCCGATATTCAACAAGCACTTTGGATGCTGGAAGATCCTCATTATAAGGGAGATGGTCATGGGGGCAACTTTGATCCCGACCCTATTACAGCTGTTGGACTCCAAATGGTTACAGACGCCAACCTTTACGGAGGTGGTTATGTTCCAGGGCCGCATGATTTGGTTGCGCTGGTATTTGAAAGTGTACATGGTAATGCAGTTTATAGCTTGTTTATAAGATATAGCCCTTCATAGTAAGTTAAAATAACAATTGTTTAATTAACCTGTAAAGCTTTAAAATTATGACCCCCTGAGATGCATTTATTATGCAATAGAACCTTTAAGTAATTAAAAATATATTAAAATGAGTTCTTGTTTTAAGAAAAGTTGGGCAAAAAATGATTTAGCCTTTTAATTGACCTAAAGCAAACTGAGTACGCTTATTTCACTATGATTAGAATTCGTCCAGTTCACAATAGGAGGATTCTCAGAGCAACTGATGACTTAACTAAAAATACAAAAAAATGAACTATCCAAGTGTACTGATTGTTGAGGGCGATGCCTTAACATCTGAATATATCAGCCTAATTCTGAAATATTATGGCATTAGGGTTACAGGAATAGCCAGGACGCCGCAAGAGGCCATGGAAATATTCTCAAAAGGAGACACCGACCTTATTATTTGTGATATTAATTTGCATGCAGATTGGACGGGTATTGATTTTGTCAGAACGGCAATAAAAATGAAGCCCATTCATGTTATTTTTCTATCAGGTTCTTCCGATGAGAAGGTTTTTAAGAAAGCACTGCAGACCCATCCGGATGCTTATATTACAAAGCCCTTTAGCCATCATCAATTGATAGCATCTATTCGCAAAGTGGCTATCGAAGGAGAATATACAAAGGATTTGCATCGCCAGAAAAAACCTACGAAAAGAGAGCTGGAAATCATTGAGCAACTTGCCAAAGGATTGACCAGCCGACAAATTGCTTCTGTGCTGAATATTTCTTTTGAGACTGTTCAGACACACAGAAAACGGATTTTTAACAAATTTCATGTCAATTCCAGTGCCGAGCTTATCGTTTTGGCTATAAAAAATAACTGGACCAAAGATTCATCTTTGGAAGCTATATGAATTTGATGTCTTTGGAAACATAGAACACACCGCTCATACAATAAAATCTGGATTTCTGAAATTTAGCTTATTGTAAATAAAATTAATTTGCCTGTTTTTTGATCGGGGGAAATGCTTAAAACCAGTAGCCAAGATTGAAAAATAAAATAGCTTTTGTCGGCTGATTGGAATTCATTACTGAGAGTTGTACAGGTCCTATAAAACTGTTGTAGCTGACAGTTAAACCATAGCCTACGATTAAGCCTGACGTTAAGGATGAATTGTTGAAATTGTTGCTGATTTTGCCAAAATCAACAGCTCCTGTCAGATAAAATTTCTTTATGAAATTATATCTCAGACGCCCCCGTGCAACCAAAATATTATTGCCCGTTTCCTGAACAAACCGTAATCCTGTAAAAGGAACGAAACTGTGCAGATAATTATTTGGATTTTGCCCTCCCAGATAAAATTGGTTTTGTGGTGGCGGTGTTACCAGACCGAGCGTCATTCCGCCAAATATTCCCGGGCTGAAAACCCATTTATCAGCAAGCTTAATGTTTTGATTGAAGTTCAGATATACGAAAGGGGCGCTGGAGAAAGTCGATTCGTTTTGCTCCGATGCAATGTTGAGCTGGTATTTAAAAGTAAGTTCTGTTTGGAACCCGCGAGTAGCAAAATATTCACGATCATAAGTGTCAGCATTAAAAGTAAAAAACAAATCTCCATAGCTTGAAATTTTATCGGAATGAGGAGGAATTGTGTCCATTCCAAACTGGGTTTGTTCAACTCTGAATCTTTCAAATTCGAAACCGGAACGGAAATTAATGATGTTTTTTAAAGTAGCATTGATGAAAGCTGATCCTGAAAAATTAACAAACTGATAATCCGCCTGTTTTGTGTCATTCACGTACCGGTTAAAATTTAAGGAATAGAAATCAAGACTTGCACCCAATCCCACTTTAGCTCCGTTATTTATCAGGTATAGCATTTTAAATCTTGGATTGTTTCCCAATGTAGTTTGCGCGAATAACTTGGAACCCTTTCCAAGTACATTCCTCAAAACCATATTTAATAGAATACTTCCTTGATAATCAGAGTCAAAATGAACAGCGGCCCCAATGGAACCCGGACTGGCTTCTTTTACCTTTATGAGTAAATCTGTACGTTTTCCATAAGGTTGTAACTCATAGGATACGTGAGCAAAATATTTGGTTCCGTAAACTTCGTTGATCGTCTTTTCCAGATTTTTGATGCTTATCTTTGAGTTTCTGTATTTGTTGAAATATTTTTCCAAAAATCTTAAAGGGATTCGTTTATAGCCCTGGTAATGTATTTGGGAAATTTGCACTGAATCGAGAGGTACTGTATTATGCCTCCTGACAGGTTCATATTTTATCCTGTTTAATGAATCAGCCAATGCTTTGATTTGTTTGTAGTGCTTTTGAGCTGTGCGTTCGCCAATAGCAATAATAGAATCATAATTATCGAAGTCCATGACCTCATAATTCATCTTTATGGGAATGTAAAGATTTGTAATTTTATAACCTGCCTTGTTGGCTGCCACGCGGTAGTAGCTAATGACTTGTTGCAGGACCTTGGTAACTGAACTTAGCTTTTTTATGTTTTTTGATAACCCTTGTTGTACATCACATCCAATTATTAGATTAATCCCCTTGGCCTTAAGTTGTTTAGCGGGGTAGTTATCAATAACGCCACCATCCACAAGATATTTCCCCTGATAATATACCGGGGAGAAATAGGCAGGGATAGACATGCTGGCACGAATTGCCGTAGGTAGATAACCATTCTTTAATTGTACAGCCTTCCCATTTAAAATATTTGTTGCCATACACATAAAAGGCGTGGGAAGCTTCGAAAAGTTGGTGGTTTTATAATCTGCTGTAAAGTAATGATTTAATAACAAATCAATCTCTTGTCCCTCATAAAGCGATGATTTCAAACCGATTTTATTCTTTTTGATAGGCAGGGTGGCAATACTGTTTTCATCGTAACCCTTTTCTTCAAAAGCGATGTATTTTCTATCGACTACATCATGCAGAAGATTGTTCCAGTTTTGGGATATGATTATTTTAGCAATAGAATCCGGAGCATACCCCAGCGCGTACAAACCGCCAATAATACTTCCGATACTTGTCCCGCCAATGTAATCAACACGAAGTCCTGCTTTTTGTAAAGCTTTTAACACGCCAATGAAAGCGAAACCTTTGGCCCCGCCGCCGCTTAAAACTAACCCAACGGTAGGTCGCTTATGAGTTATTTCAGTCTTTGGATGGTTTTGTGCGTTGACACTCACCACCATTAAGGCTATGAAAACTAAAAGGATGTATTTTCGAAACTTTTTCATAAAAGGGCTTGTTATCAGCGAAAAACAATCAAATCAGGCATCGGGAATTATCTTTCCGGCACGCTACAGGTTTTCTCTCTGCAAAATAAGAAAAAGTTTTCTATCGATTGTTAAAATCAGGTGTTAATCTTTTACAATTTCTCCCATTTTAATTTTATCCTTTTCAGTAATAATCATGGGAGATTCACGGGTCATGAGGACAAGTCCCACCACCACAAACATCAACAAACTGAAGGAGATCATCCAGTCGTTAAGGAATCTGTCGTGTCTCATACTCATTCCTGCAACGAAGAGCATTCCGGAAATTTGACCCACCCACAAAAGCAATCCCTGTGAGACGGATTCAGGTGCAGGATAACAAATTTCGGCTGCATATTGAAAACCAACCGGTCCCGCACTTAAAATGAAAAAGCCCAGGATGAAAGAAGAAGCCAGCGCGATGGTGTAAGCTGTCGCGGCATCGTGGATGAAGAATTTAGTGAAAGTCAGCCCCAGTACTCCTGGTAAAGCACCGGCAGTACAAATCACAAGGAAGCGTTTCCGCATTCTGAATTTATCAGAAAGTGCAGGAATAATCAGCGCTCCAACGATTCCTCCGATGAGCATCATCCCTCCGATAAGTCCGTCGGAATCTTTTACTCCCAGATTTGCAGAAATGGAGTCGGTCATAGAACTTATTGCATTGAAAATTCCTAATCCAATCAAAAAGACAAAAATGGTCAGTACCATGTCTTTGCGCTGTAAAATATCTTTTAGTCCTTTGAAGAAATCATCGCGTACCAAATCGTCGGCAGCAGGTGCTGTAGGCGGTTTTTCCCTCAGGAACAACAAAGTCAAAACCGCAGCTCCGAAGGTCAGCCATCCGTAAAACATCAGCATGTGCGGGAAACCGCTCCCATAACCTGGTTTTGACGGGTCAGTGCCAATAAGCAACGGCGTAATCAACATGGCTGCAATGATTCCAAGGTACTGAGCCAGAATAGCTAGTCCGGCAGCAAGTCCTCTTTCCCGCAAGGGGAACCATCGGACAGTTACAGCTGTGACCGCATTCAAAACAAAAGGCTGAGCGATGGAAAGGCCGACCTGTGCCCATAAAATTATCATAAAATTGTCAGCATAAAAACCTTTAAGTAAACCGGATACACCTGCAAGTATGGCTCCAATTCCAATCCCGATTTTGATACCATAAGTATCAATGATGTAGGAGGCAGGAATACTGATAACAATATAAACCAGCATGTAAACCATCGCCAGGAAATCGATATTAAAAAAGGAGTTAGGATTAAACTGCCCTTTATAAAATACATCGGCTGGACGGGCTACCGCAGCATGAGCCAGCCACTGCAGTTGTATAACGAAGGAAATCACCATGAAAAGAACCAGGATAACCCAGCGGTATCCGTAAACTTTAAAAGTAGAATTTGCCATTTTGTGAAATTTTATCCAGGACAAATATGAAAAAAATATTTGATTTATAATCATTCTAAATTTTCATTAATAATTTCATAAAAGGCTTATAGACTGCAGTTTCCTGTTTTGAAGAAAATGCAGAAAGGAAGGAATAATTAAAAAATCTAATGAATATAGATATGTTAATAATTGATTGTTAGTAAGTTATGCGTAAAAATGAGAGTCTAAGGCTCTATGAAGCTTCGAATGAAAATTTTGTAATTTTGCCGCCGATAAAAAATGAACTGTTTTGTACGGCTTTGTCAATCAAAATTGTGAATTACTTCAAAAGAAACCCGTCCGGAATTCTTCAGTGGACCAGAACTACAGCCTAACCTCCGAAATTATTGCTTACAATAAAGTTAGAAAACGCTAATAAAATTAAATAAACTAATTATGAGCGTATTAAAAGGAAACAATAGTAGCACTTCAAAGCTGGAAGAAGTTTCCAACAAGAAAGAAAGTAATAAAGGGCTGGCCTTGATGTCATTGGCAGCGTTGGGAGTAGTTTTTGGCGATATCGGAACCAGTCCGCTTTACGCCATACGCGAATGTTTTCATGGAGACTATGCTATTCCGGTTACTCATGACAATATTTTGGGGATCTTATCTCTGATGTTTTGGTCACTCGTAATGATTGTAACCATCAAATACCTGACTTTTGTATTGAGAGCAGATAACAAAGGAGAAGGTGGTGTTCTTGTATTGGCATCACTCATCAGAAGGGTTGGTATGAAAAAAGGTACAGGGCTCACCCTGGTAGCTTTAGGGGTTTTTGGCGCTTGTCTTTTATACGGCGATGGGATGATTACACCGTCAATTTCAGTTTTAAGTGCCATTGAGGGACTGAAAATTGTAACACCGGTTTTTACGCCATATATTGTTCCCCTAACTGTAGCCATTTTAACGGGTTTATTTTTGATTCAGAAAAAGGGAACAGCTAGTGTGGGTGGTCTCTTCGGACCTATTATTTTTATATGGTTTAGTATCCTTGGTGTTTTGGGTGTGGTTCAGATAGCTAAAGATCCTAATATTCTTTACGCCATGTTGCCATGGTATGCGATTAAATTTTTAATCGTCAATCGAGGGCATGGACTGATAGTTTTGGGAGCTGTTTTCTTAGCTGTTACAGGAGCCGAAGCCTTGTATGCTGACATGGGACACTTTGGAAAAAAACCAATCCGTCTTACCTGGCTGGGCCTTGTCTTCCCTGCTTTGGTTTTGAATTACTTTGGACAGGGTTCATTGTTATTGATGCACCCTGAATTGTCATTTCATCCTTTTTATGGCATGGTTCCCAATTGGGGCCTAATTCCATTGGTAATTCTCGCTACAGCGGCTACCATTATTGCATCGCAGGCCATTATTACCGGAGCATTCTCACTAACCCAGCAAAGTATTCAGTTTGGATATTTTCCACGATTAAAGGTTTCTCATACTTCAGCAAAACAAATCGGACAAATTTATATCGCACCTGTCAATTGGTTACTGGCAGTTAGTACCATTACGCTGGTGTTAGGATTTCGTTCATCAAGCCAACTGGCGGCTGCTTATGGTGTGGCAGTAACAGCTACCATGTTGATTACCGATACGCTTTTCTACGTTGTGGCAGTGCAAAGGTGGCATTGGAGCAAAACCCTTGCCGGTATCTTGTCGGGAATTTTTATTTTAATCGATATTCCGTTCTTTTTGGCTAATATCACAAAATTATTTCACGGCGCCTGGATTCCATTGTTCATTGCAGCGATTGTTTTCATCGTAATGATGACTTGGAAAGATGGACGTAAGATGTTGGGTGAACAGATTATGGATATGTCTCCTTCAGTTGATGATTTTAAGAAAAAACTTGAAGAAAACCCGCTGCCAAAAGTCCAGGGAATTGCTATTTACCTGACCGGAAACCCGCATCGTGTTCCTCAGGCGATGATACAAAATGTTACGCACAATAAGATTATTCACTCGGAAATTATACTGCTTCATTTTCAGACGGAAGATGTCCCCAGGGTACCGAATTTTGAAAAAGTAGAACTCGAAAAAGTAATGTGCGGTTTTCATATTCTTAATGTAAGACATGGATTTATGGAAAATCCCAAAATTGATATGGTTATTTCTTTGGCACGTGAAAAAGGTATTGAAATTGATATGGAAAATTCTAGTTTCTTCCTGGGGCGTGAGAAACTATTACGAGGTGAACATCCGAAAATGGCTAAATGGCGTACCAGTCTGTTTGTTTTCCTTTCCAAAAATTCCAGAGATGCCAGTACTTATTTTGGAATTCCTCCCAACCATGTGATAGAAGTCGGACATCAGTTTGAACTTTGATAGTAAAGTTGCGAAAGAAAAAATTATTTCTTCTGAGGTGAATTTTTTTTCAAAATATAATGTGTTTGGCAAGATTTATGTAACATTTTCTGTACGTAAATAAATTTTTTTAGCCAACATGTAAATTTCTCACTATGAAAAAGACATTGTTTTTTGTGATGGGTTCAGCTATTATAGCTTCATTCTTTTTATTGGGTGGTTGCAAGCTAAACTCCCCAAGCGGCCCGTCATATACGGAATATTCCATTCAGGTTGATAGCATTCAAACTCCTGATACTATTGCGTTAGACTCGGCTCTGATTGTTAAATTTTATGGTAAAATTGGTCCAAGCACTTGTTATTCTTTCTCGCGTTTTGTGGGGGGTGTAAATAACCATAATATTGATGTTCAGGTTTTGGGAAAATATCAATCAGGATTGAGCAATTGTACCGATTCTATACAGTATCTTAATGGAAAAAAATTATCAGTAAATCTGATTACGTCAGGACCTTTTATTATTCATGTTTATCAACCTAATCCTCCGGATTTGTATGATACTGTTTATGTTGCCCCAAAGTCAAGTGCGGTTAAGCATTAAACGGTTGGATTATTTCCCGTAATATAGCCAGAAATAACCCCATAATTTTATTTTCTTTAAAGGTTGATTCTTTTTAAATTAAAGATCGCTCATAAATGATTTTGTCCTTCAGGAACATTCCTTACGGTTTATTATCTTTGCAAACCAAAATATAATGAGGTGGAAATATTAGATAAACTTGAGGCGATTAAGAACAGCTGGGAAGAGATTGCAGAGCAAATGAGCAATCCTGAGGCCATGAAGGACATGAAGAACTATGTGAAGCTGAACAAGGACTATAAGGATCTTGAACCTGTTGTTAAAGCCTATAAAGAATATAAAAATCTCCTGGAAAGTATTGAGAACACGAAAGAAATTTTGAAGACTGAAAAGGATCCTGAATTTCGTGACATGGCTCGTGAAGAGCTGTCTGATCTGCAGGAAAGAGAAGAGACGCTGGAGGAAGAAATTCGCGTGTTGCTGATACCCAAAGATCCTCAGGATTCTAAAAATGCTGTGATGGAAATCAGGGCAGGAACCGGTGGAGACGAAGCATCGATTTTTGCAGGTGACCTCTTCAGAATGTATCAGAAATATTGCGAAACCAAGGGATGGAAGGTAGATGTTGTTGAGATGAATGAAGGAACTTCGGGTGGTTTTAAAGGAATTGTTTTCAATATCATTGGCGATGGTGCCTACGGAACGCTGAAATTTGAATCCGGAGTTCATCGTGTGCAGCGTGTTCCTAAAACTGAAACCCAGGGGAGAATTCATACTTCAGCGGCAAGCGTTGTGGTGTTGCCGGAAGCTGATGAATTTGATATTGAACTGAATGACAAAGACATACGGAAAGATACTTACTGTTCTTCTGGTCCTGGTGGACAGTCTGTTAATACAACCTATTCTGCAGTGAGACTTACCCACATTCCATCAGGGATTGTCGTAACCTGCCAGGATGAAAAATCACAGATTAAGAATCTGGCGAAAGCCATGAAAGTATTACGGACACGGCTTTACGAACAGGAATACAACAAGTATCTTGATGAGATGTCGTCTAAACGTAAGACGATGATTGCAACCGGTGACCGGTCTGCAAAAATCAGGACTTACAACTGGCCTCAGGGAAGGGTAACGGATCATAGAATCAATCTTACACTTTATAATTTACAACCCATTATTGATGGCGACATTCAGGAGCTTATTGATAAGTTACAAATGGCAGAAAATGCCGAGCGTCTTAAAGATGATATTGAAAATTAACGGTTCCCATAATAATCCGGCTTATGAATTATGAAGAGCTTTTCCAATTAATCCAGAAGAAAAAATCCTTTTTATGCGTCGGACTGGATACCGATTTAAATAAAATTCCTGAACATCTTAAATCCGAAGAGGACCCCTGCTTTGCTTTTAACAAGGGAATTATAGATGCTACCTTGCCTTTTGCTGCAGCTTACAAGCCGAACCTTGCATTTTATGAAGCGCAGGGCATGGCTGGCTGGGATTGTCTGAAAAAGACTTTGAAATATCTGCGCAGTCAGAGCAAAGATATTTTCATTATTGCAGACGCAAAAAGAGGCGATATTGGTAATACTTCGGGAATGTATGCCAAGGCTTTTTTCGATGAATTGGATGTAGATGCAGTAACCCTTTCTCCTTACATGGGAAAAGATACCGTTTCTCCTTTTCTGGAATATAAAAACCGTTGGTCTGTTTTGCTTGCTTTAACTTCCAATGCCAGCGCATCCGATTTTCAGTATTTTGAAGATAAAAAGGGCCAAAAGCTTTTTGAAAAAGTGATTGGGACCTCCAAAACCTGGGGAACCCGAGATCAACTCATGTACGTAGTAGGTGCTACCAAAGCCGAAGCTTTAAAAGAGATTCGCCAGCTCATTCCTGATCATTTCTTGTTGGTTCCCGGAGTCGGAGCCCAGGGCGGAAGTCTGAGCGAAGTGGCAAAATACGGCATGAACGACCACTGTGGTTTGCTGGTAAACTCATCACGCGGAATTCTTTATGCTTCCTCTGGAAAAGATTTTGCCGTTAAAGCTGGTGAAAAGGCCAAAGAGTTGCAGCAGGAGATGGAAATCTTGTTGCAGCAATAAAAAATCATCCAGGCTCCTTTATTTCAAGATTTTTACAGTAGGCTCTTCCATCAATTTTCCATTCACAAAAATTGCGGACTCAATTTTAGTACCCGGTTTCACCCAAAAAGGTTTGCTGTATCGGGCCGCATGAATTGTGGGAATTGTCCCGTTTAATGTGTACCTTATTGTTGGATGATAAATTTGTGATTGTAAAGTAACCTGAATGCTTTTTGTCCCCTTTTTTGTGTAGATGTTCACCTTGTAGGAACCCGGGCAATAATTATAACCAAGGTACTTATAAATCAAAAATTCACGTGCAATTCTTCTTTGAAAGCTTGGCCAGCTTTTTTGTTTGACAGGTGTCCAGTCCACCTCTGCAAGTGCAGCCATTCTTGGTATTGCCATGTATTCCACTTTCTTAAAAGTGGGCATATATTCGGTCCAGACTTCTCCTTCGGCACCGAGAATATGTTTGGCTTCCTGCTGGTTTAAAACTTTAGGAACAGGTTCATAATCATAGACTTTCTTAAGTGTGGTGTAGCCACCGATGGCGATGGGTTGAAACTTTGGGTTGGCCTGATAGTGGTCAAAATAACAATAGCCACCAGGTGCCATAATCACATCATGATCCATTTTGGCTGCTTTGATACCACCTTTTATGCCGCGCCAGGATTCCACTGTGGCGTTAGGAGAGAGGCCGCCTTCCAGAATTTCATCCCAGCCAATCATATCACGATGATGGGCGTTGAGAAATTTTTCAATTTTCTGAATGAACCAGCTTTGCAATTCATCCGCATTTTTGAGGCCTTCTTTTTTCATTAATTGTTGGCAGTATTTGCTGTGATTCCATGCATATTTGGGAACCTCATCGCCACCAATGTGGATGTATTTTGATGGAAATAAATCCATCACTTCTGTCAACACATTCTCCAGAAAAGTAAATGTTTGTGGCCTGGGACAATAAATATTTCTGTAAGTACCCCATCTTGTTCCAACAGGAAATGGACCTGGTGTGCACGCAAGGTATGGATAGGCGGCAACAGCAGCTTCTGAATGCCCCGGCATCTCTATTTCAGGAATGACGGTGATATGCCTTTGAGCCGCATAATGAACAATGTCACGGATTTCTGCCTGGGTATAAAATCCACCGTAGCGCTTTACTTTATAATGGTTTTCTCCTTGCCGTTTAGGATGTCCGATAATTGTGGAATCGCGCCATGCACCAATTTCGGTTAGCTTGGGATATTTTTTGATTTGAATCCGCCAGCCCTGATCATCTGTAAGGTGCCAGTGAAAAGTATTCATCTTGTAACGGGCAATCAGGTCAATATATTTCTTGATGTCGGCAGGTGGAAAAAAGTGACGGCTCACATCGAGATGCATCCCGCGATAAGGAAACCTCGGGGCATCTTTGATAAAACAATCAGGAAGTTGCCAGCTTCGCTGATGATTGTTTCCACTGTAAAAGGAAGCCGGAAAAAGCTGAAGTAATGATTGAATTCCATAAAAAATTCCGGTAGAATTGTCGGCTTCAATGGTTATCCCTTTTTTGTCGACCGTCATCTGGTAACCTTCCTTACTTTTTGATATTCCGGGAACCAGTTTTAACAGGATATCATGCGATGGTCTTTTTATTTTTGATTCGTAAACAACTTTTACATCTACGCCACCTTTATTTTTCAGAAAATCAGCCAGGTAATGTGATTCGAAATGCAGACTGTCAGCATTTTCCACTACGATACGGGAATTTTTGTCCAGCGTAAAATGTCCTGACCGGACCTCTACCATGGCGGGTCGCGGAATAATATTAATCTGTGTCTTTTTTGTGCTTGCATGACTGTAAGAAAATGCGAGCAGCAGAAAAGACAATATAAAAAATTGTAAATGTTTCATGCGCTGGAACTTATTAGTAATGGTTTATACGAGCGTGGGGATAAAGATACCAAGGTTTTTGAAATAATAGATTTCACTTTAGAATATTTCCAATTTTGGTCCGGATTAATTATCTTTATAAAAATAACGGCATGAGGTAATTTTTCGCTGTGAATAATGCGAATAATTATTAATTTTGCGCCTCGTTC
>CAZGZO010000010.1:0-27587 GCA_964529695.1 uncultured Lentimicrobiaceae bacterium | reverse complement strand
ATCTGGAAGTTGCTACCATTGCCCTTCAGGAAATTAATTTAGGAGTTCCTTCTGCCATTTGTGCTTTATTGCATAGTATGGATGTTTCAAAGTCGGATGTAGCCAAATACATCAAGGTTTCTTTTGGCAAGAATGTGCTGGAAATTATTGAGGGGTTTCAGAAAATTTCGGCCTTACATACTGAACGTATTTCCTTTCAGTCTGATACATTTAGAAACCTGTTCCTTTCAATGATTGATGACATCCGTGTCATTCTCATTCTGATGGTACACCGCCTGAATGACGTAAGAAGGCCGTCCTCGCTCACTAAAAATCAAAAAATTAAATTCTTTGATGAAATTAAATTCATCTATATTCCTATAGCTCACAGACTGGGCTTGTATAAGATTAAAAGTGAAATGGAGGAGGCGCTCATGCGTTATGAGCAACCAGAGATTTACAAGACCATTTCAAATAAGATTAAAGCAACCAAGAAAAAAAGAGAAGTTTATATTCATGATTTCATCCAACCCATCGAAAGGGAACTGATTGCTAACGGATTTAAATACCAGATAAAATGGCGTACCAAATCTGTACCTTCCATTTGGGAAAAGATGAAAAAGCAAAATGTTGAATTTGAGGAAGTTTATGACCTTTTTGCCATCCGAATTATCATTGAAAGTCAATCCAAAAACAAGGAAAAAGAGGATTGCTGGCGCGTCTATTCTCTGGTGACGAATATATATAATCCGAATCCCAAGCGGTTGCGTGATTGGGTAACAACTCCCAAAGCATCCGGTTATGAATCGCTTCATACCACCGTAATGGGACAAGAAGACAAATGGGTAGAAGTGCAGATAAGAACTAACCGGATGGACGAAATTGCTGAAAAAGGACAAGCTGCCCACTGGCAATACAAAGGACTGATGCGTTCAAAAGAGGTGGATGACTGGTTGGTTCAGGTACGTGATGTTTTGGAACACCCTGAAGCACTGGGTGATGAATATGCTTACCGTCCCAGCATGAATCAGGAATTTATTTTTGTCTTTACGCCCAAAAGCGATTTACGTCGTTTGCCTATGGGGGCAACGGTCCTTGATTTTGCTTATGATATCCATACAAATATTGGGAGTACGTGTAGCGGGGCTAAGGTTAATAGCCGTGTGGTACCGATACGCCATGTGCTTAAAAATGGCGATCGTGTCGACATCCTTACTATGAAAAATCAAAAGCCTAAAGCTGACTGGCTTGGTTTTGTTGCAACGACTAAAGCAAAAACCCGCATCAAGCGACAGCTTAAAGAAGAAAAATATGCAGAAGCTGAACTAGGTAAGGAGTTGTTACAGCGTAAACTTAAAAATTGGAAGCTCAAAAGTTCAGATGACCTGATTAATTTTCTGGTGAAACATTTTAAGCTAGACACTTCGGTGGAATTGTATTATCTGCTGGCAGTAGAAAAACTGGATTTGAGTTTGGTTCGTTCGGTTCTTAAAAATTATTTGACTGAAAAACAAACTGATACAGAAGAGGAGGTTGTTCAGGAGACAAAATCTAATAATCATGAAAAGCAAGATGATAAAGATATTCTTTATATAGGAGATAATGTCAAAAATGTAAATTATCGTTTTGCAAAATGCTGTAATCCTGTTCCCGGAGACCTCGTTTTTGGATTTGTAACACATCTCGGAAGTATTTCTATCCACCGGAATAACTGCCCCAATGCAAAGCGGTTAAAAGAGCGTTACCCATACCGGGTTCTGGATGTGAAATGGATCAACCTTTCTGATAAGCCTTTCTTCATGGTTCATATTAAAGTCCTTGGGGAGGATTCACTGGGGTTAGTGGAAGCTGTAACACGTACGATTTCAAGTGATTTGAGAATAAATATGCGTTCTATTAGTTTCCAGACCTTTGGAAAGCGATTTGAAGGAAAAGTAAACCTGATGATTAAAGACAATGAACATTTGAATCAGTTGGAGCACAAACTGATGCAAATCAAAGGTGTGGAAAAAATCGTACGTACCAAGAAGTAGACCCTTTTGTCTTTGGCATCCTGAATGCAAAAGCAAATTCCATGCTCCCGCAATTCCATTACATTTGCAATGATCTCGTCAGAAAGTGACAAAATTCAAGACTGGCAGGTTATTTGATGGACATAAAAGAAAAATCAAAAGACCATGGGTAGAGAGAAAAAAAGATTTCTGGGTGCGCTTTACATTCCCCTGGTTCTTTTATTAATTATGTGGGTCATCCAGATTGTTCAATACAGTTTCGGTTTGGATTTCGCCCGCTTTGGTGTTCACCCATTACATGCTAACGGACTTCCCGGGATAATCCTGGCTCCATTTATTCATGCAAGTTTCAAACACATTGGTGCTAATTCGATTCCATTTCTTGTGCTTGGTTTGGCACTTTTCTATTTTTATCGGGATATTTCATTGAGAGTACTGATTTTCATTTGGTTGATGAGTGGAATCTGGGTGTGGTTCGGAGGCCGTGATGCTTACCATATTGGTGTCAGCGGCGTAATTTACGGAATGGCATCTTTTCTTTTTGTGAGCGGCACCATTCGTAAGAATATACCTCTTGCAGCACTTTCGCTGGTTGTTATTTTCGCTTATGGAAGTATGATCTGGGGTATTTTTCCAGGCTTCTTCCCGAAAGAACACATTTCCTGGGAAGCCCATATGGGAGGCTTATTTTCCGGCATTGTCATGGCCTTTTACTACAAAAAATCAGGTCCGAAAAGAAAAAAATATTCTTGGGAAGTTGAGGAAGAAATTGAAGAACTCATGGGCGAAGAAGATGACGATGAAGATGCCTACTGGAAAAAACCTAACATTACTTTCCCAAGCGATGAAGAGGATGATGATTTTTGAACCTGAAGGGCTCTAGGTACATTGTGGTTTCATTTCTTCGTAGTGAAGACAACTTTAACTTTTAGTACTTTTGCCTGCCGGTTCCGGGAAACAACACTTTCTCTCTACTTGCACAAATTAAAGTGCCTGGGCCGGCTTTTTAAAGAATATCCATGTTTAAAGAAAAAATATACCCAAACCTATTGGTAACCATTCAGTTGGGAAGCTTGGCCTTTCTGGCTTTAAGTGGTAAATTGGTGGCAGGTTCCGTTTTAGGGATAGGGGTAGAGGCATTTGGAGTCATCCTTGGTGTTATTGCCATTTATGTCGCGGGAATTCACAACGTCAACATCGCACCTTTACCCAAGGAAGGTGGAAAACTTATCACAACCGGGCCATACCGTTTCATCCGACATCCAATGTATCTGGCGCAGGTGGTGGCGTTCATCCCCCTTGTAGTTACTGATTATACACCTTTAAGGTTGGCTGTCATCATGGCGTTGACTATTGCTTTGCTACTGAAAATGCCATATGAAGAAAAGGGGCTAATCGGACAGTTTGGCAAAGATTACAAAACCTATAAGGCCAAAACCAAAAAAGTGATACCGTTTATTTACTGACGGAAATAATGAAAAATTGTCATGACTGTAAAATAGTCATTGTGAAAAATGATTTTTATCGCGCTGGCATATGATTTGATAGCATAGCTGGAAAATATTTGAAATTATGGAATTGAAAAATATTGCTTCTCACGATGAAATGCTGCAGTTTTTAAATGACGGCAAAAGGAATTACGTTTTGTTGTACAAAAAGGGAACAGATGCCAGCGATTGCAGCTATAAGAATGTTGCTGAGGCTTTGGACAATGTCAAAGATATTCAGGTGGCTGCTGCCGATGTTAATGTGGTGCGCGATATTCACGGGAAATATTCCATTACATCAGCGCCCACGTTGATGGTTTTTGAAGGCAAAAACTTTATAAAAACCATCAAGGGCTGTAACGAAAACAATTATTACAAAGGACTTTTCGAAGATGCATTGTTTACTGCTAAATCATCTACCGGTGATGAGAAACCTCAAAAACGTGTAACTGTTTATTCAACGCCGACTTGCACCTGGTGCAACGCACTGAAAACACATTTAAAAACGAATGGCATTCGGTTTACAGATGTAGATGTTTCCAGAGACCAGAGCGCTGCTGAGGCCATGGTTCGTAAAAGCGGGCAACAAGGTGTACCTCAGACTGATATCAACGGACAAATCATTGTGGGATTTGATAAATCCAAAATCAATACTTTACTTGGAATTCAATAAAAAATTTAACATTAATCTAAACATAAACAGAGATGAAAGAATTACAACCTTTGAATGAAAATGTTCTGCTGGACATTACAGAAGGAAAAGATGAGCAGAAAACCGCTTCCGGAATCATTATTCCCGACTCGGCCAAAGAAAAACCCCAATATGCCAAAGTTGTGGCTTTAGGCAACATTGAAAATCCGGGTATCGCTGTGGGTGACGTAGTTTTCTATAAAAAATTCTCCGGGACAGAGTTCGATTTTGATTCTAAGAAATATCTTATGGTTCCTTATGCCGATTTGTTGGCTAAGATTGTTGAGACTGAAGAAATTTAATACTTGTTTTGGCAAATAATCCGTTTTAGACGGAAAGATAAAGACTGTCCCTATGGGCAGTCTTTTGTTTTGGTTGAAGTTCAAGGGAGCGTTAATTAGAAAAATACACCGCCAGCAGTTACAGTTTGGAATAAGATTCCAACACATTCCCTAAATTTGGGCCAAAAAAATTTCATATCATTCAAGAAGGTCATGCGCAACAACACCAAACTAAAAATACTTCTTCAGAAATACACCCTTACTTTCGACAGGGACGAAGACGAAATCTTCAAGTTGCGCCTCACAGACAAAAACAAAGGCACCATGAAGGAGTTTGAAGGGCCTTCCTACGGCGATGTTCTGTCAAAAGCCTACAG
Source organism: uncultured Lentimicrobiaceae bacterium (assembly GCA_964529695.1). Taxonomy (GTDB): domain Bacteria; phylum Bacteroidota; class Bacteroidia; order Bacteroidales; family F082; genus Sulfidibacterium. The sequence continues at coordinate 22,760 of CAZGZO010000010.1, read as the reverse complement.
TTATTTGCTAAAGGTGTTGAAGCATCCGATGGAGTATGAGTAATGAACTAATTTTTTATGAGTTCTTTTTTATTTAATATCTTACTGCCTTTATGAAGATTTTTACTATAAGCTTTGTTCATCCAATACGTTGCTTCCTTTTTGTTTACTGAAGTTCCTGTTCCGTAATAATACATAAGAGCCAGCATATATTGAGCATCTGAATTTCCTTGTTCTGCACTTTTTCTCGCCCAGAAAAAAGCTTTTTTTGAATCTTTTGTTGTGCCATTACCTGAGCCATACATCCGGGCCAGTTCGTATTGTGCCTCTGCAACACCTTGTTTAGCACTTTTTTTATACCAAAAGAAAGCTTTTTGAGAGTCTTTTGCTACTCCTTCACCTCTGTCATATAATTGAGCCAGTTCATATTGCGCATCTGCCGAGCCTTGTTCGGCACTGCATGAAAACCAGTATAATGCTTTCTTCAGATTTATAAGTACTCCCTTACCCTTAGCGTACATAAGCCCCAGTCTGTACTGCGTTCTTGCATCTCCCTGCTCGGCACTTTTATTGTACCAGTATAATGCTTTATTTAAATTTTTTGGCACTCCTTGACCTGTTGTGTATAAATTCCCCAGCATTAATTGAGCCTCGGCATAACCCTGTGTTGCACTTCGTTTGTACCAGTAAAATGCTTTGTTAAAATCTTTTGATGTTCCAATCCCGTAATAATAATATTCCGCAAGCATAAATTGCCCTTTAGCAAAATGATGCGACGCACTCTTTTGTATCAAGTTAAAAGACTTACTGAGATCTTTTGAAGTCCCTTCTCCCTTGGAGAACATAATAGCCACCATGACCTGAGCCGGCGCATAGCCATTTTTAGCACTCTTTTTATACCAGTTAAAAGCTTCTTTGAAATCGTTGGGTGTTCTTCTTCCATTATAATAATACATATATCCAATTTGGTATTGTGCTTGCGGATAACCTCGTTCAGCACTTTTCATATACCAGTAAAAAGCCTGACTTAAACTTTTTTTTGTTCCTTTTCCATGATAATACATGTTAGCTAATGCAAATTGCGCTGGAATAACACCATTTTCTGCACTTTTTTTTAACCAGTAGAAACCTTTTGCTGTATCGCGCTTTATGCCCTGGGCAAGCATATACCTTTTGGCCAAATCTAATTGGGCAATTGAATCTCCGCTTTCAGCCTTTTTTCTTAAGGAATCCAAACTCTGGCCCCGTGTTGGAACTGAAAGTAACACAAAAAAGAAAAATATAAGAAGTACGGACTTTCTCATAAAAGAAAACTTTTGGTGCTAAAGGAATAGGATGGGTATCTCGATTTAAATCAAGTCATTATAAGTAAAATTCTTTTTAATTATTTCATGTTTTATAATGCAGCTTTCAGCCCTTCAATCAATTGGTCAATTTCTTCCATAGTTGTGTAATGAATGAAAGAAATCCGCAATACGCCGGGTTCTGTGGGTATGTTCATGTCCATCAAGGGACGAACCGCATAAAAATTGCCTGTTCCCAACATCAGTTTGTGTTTTGTCAGAACATCATATACTTCCTTGATGCTTTTGTTTTTTGGAATAATTGAAATGATGGGAGCCCTGTTTTCTACTTTGTCGGGGCCAACGATCCTGACGTCATCGCGGGATATTAAAAAATTCATTAAAGGTTTCATCAGTTCTTTTTCATGTTCCCGAAACAATCTGGTCAGTGATTTATTCCTTTGTGCGGAAGTAGCTTTATCTTTAAAATGATGTTCATATACAGTGTCAAAATAATCAAGGATTCCACTCGCGGCCGCAATCTGTGCATGATCCGGACCGGCGGGTGTCAGCATGCTCCGTGTGAGGCCCTCTTTGAAAAAATGAGATTGGTTTTCCATCTTCCCAATCAGGTTTTTGTTCACATACATCACACCCAGGTGTGGACCGAAGGTTTTATAAGTCGAAAATAAATAAATGTCTGTTTCAAGCTCTTGAATATCAGGAAATCCATGAGGCGCCATGCCCACTCCGTCAACCACGGTAATCGATCCATGTTCATGGGCTTTTCGGCTGATTTCTTTCACGGGATTCATATAACCGATGACGTTGGAACAGTGTGGATAGGCGACCATTTTTGTCCGGCTGGAAAATAAACTGTCCAAATCGTCCAGCGAGAGCATCCCCGTTTCCGGATGGACATGCCATTCTATCACTTTGATTCCGCGTTGGGCTAATCTCCTCCAGGCACCGGCATTAGCTTCATGGTCCTGACAAGAAACAATGATTTCGTCACCTTCCCTCCACATAGTGCGCATGGCATTGGCCAGCACATAAACATTTTGTGTAGTGGAAGGGCCAAAATGAATTTCAGATTCATCTACGTTGAGGTAATCAGCCATTCGCTTGTAGGACGCATCCATCAGTTCTCCCGCCAACGTGGAAGCCGGATAAGGATAGTAGGGCTGCACTTTGTTTTTTGTGTAAAAATCAGATAGCCGGGTAACGACTTGTTTACAGGGATAAGAACCGCCGGCATTTTCGAAAAAAGCCCAACCTTGAAGTGTAGGTTCTGAAAATTCGGAAAATTGAGAACGTATAAAATTTAAATCAAGTTTCATGGACTTATTACCTTAAGATTTCTGATAGGTCAATTGAATACTTATGTAAGTGTAAATATGGTGATTTATTTTATGAATTCTTGACAAAGAAGAAAAAAATATAGAATATTGAAAAATTAGAGCATTAATAAAATATTGAGTGCTACCAAAGATTTATCTGATTTAGGAACTGAAAATATAAAGGTGCTTCCCTGATTTTCTTCACTTTCAATAGTGAGATTTCCTCCTTGTTTTTCAATAAGTTCTTTGGTAATGATTAATCCAAGCCCAACACTTTTTTCTCCATTAACGCCCATTCTGTTTGTGTTTATTTCAGGAGTGAACAGGTTGTTAATCAGATGTTTATCCATCCCGATTCCGTTGTCGATTACTTTTATAACGATAAATTTGCCGTCAGATTCTTCTCCGGATACAGTAATCTCCCCACCTTCAGGGGTGAATTTTATCGCATTGGAAATGAGATTCCTGAAAATCGTTTTGAGAGCTACCTTGTCGCTATATACATATATATTATCCGGAATTTTAATACGTAGAGCAACCTCTTTTTTCCGGCATATTTCCTCGAAGAAATGTGCTATTTCGTCCACAATCTGATAAATATTTAGAGCAGCCTTGTCAATTTGAATCCTATCCATGTTGATCTTACCCCATTCCAGGAGCGAGTCCAGTAGCTCAAAATTCTTTTGGGATTCCAGATTAATTAATTTGGAGAATTTTTGAAGTTCTTCAACTTTGAGCTCTTTTATTTGCTCTATCATGACTTCAGAAAGCCCTAAAATATTGTTAATAGGCCCCCTAAGGTCATGAGCAATGATATCAAATAATAAGTCTTTAGATTCGTTCTGTTTCTGTAGCTCTACATTCTTTAATGTGATACTTTTTTTGAAATAGCTCAAAAGGAGAAAGCTGCCAACTAATGCTGAAAGATAACTAAATGCCAAATCCAAGTCTCTTGCTTTTAAAGTGTTGTATTTAATTATTAAGTCTTTAAACAGTAAGTTTTCTAGCACAATTAATATAACAAGGTTGGTAATAGTAGCCAAAAGAACGAGTTTGTGGTATTTGTGATTGGTGATGCCAATAAACGATGCTAAGGCAAAAATGTAGATAGCAGGCACTGATCCAGTGAGCCCGCCATTGGTAATATATAGTATTGAAAGAACAAATAAAGTTATAATAATGGCATATGCAGGATTGTATTTATTTTTAAAACGTGCAAAATAATAAAGTAAGAAATAAACAATAACAAAGAACCCCACAAAAAGATTTGCAATAAGGGATAATCCAATCATTATATTCCACATCACTCCAAGAAATGCAAACATAAATGCCACGAATGTTGTAATTACAAATATTTTTTTTTCCGGGAAAGTAGAATCTGTTTTCCCAAAAAGCGATCGAGAAACTGATTTCATGATTTCGTATTATTTGTTCATATAAAATATCTCATCTGGATTCTCATCCTTTCTTTGATTCTATCCTGGCACTCAACTGAAGCTATTATAATTCTGACCTTTCCCCAAGGAACAATTCTAGAGGTGGAAGTTGAATATAATTCAAGTGCAAGACCTGGAGCTCCTAATCCATTCGAAGATACGAAAATTTCATTGGATTCCAAGAAAATATTGTGTGTGAAAAATCCTAAAATGGCAGGTTGAAAATTAATTTTGATAGTGTATAAACTTTTAAATCAATTACTTCATTTTTAAAAAGGCTTTCCCCAAATTCATGGTGATGTCGCCAGCAATCAGGCTCTCTTCTGCATTTTTCTTTGCTGTGATATCTCCAGCCAGACCATGGAGGAAAACTCCCAGCAATGCAGCGTGAACTGGTGAATAATTTTGAGCCAATAATCCTGTGATGATACCGGTCAATACGTCACCGCTTCCGGCGGTGGCCATTCCAGGATTACCAGTGGAATTGAAATAACAACGTCCATCGGGCAGACAAATGGCTGTATTTGCACCTTTCAAAACCAGGATGATTTGAAATTTCTTCGAAAAACTTCTTGCCAAATCTATTTTTTCAAAATCATTTTTCCAGGAACCTGCTAGTCTTTCAAATTCTTTGGGATGGGGAGTTAGAATGCTGTTGGGAGTCAGAAAAGAAAGCCACGTCTTGTTTTCGGCCAGAATGCCCAGCGCATCGGCATCAAAAACCATGGGACGCCGGTAATTTTGTATCAGCAGTTTCATGGCGGCCTGTGATTGGGATTCCTTTCCAAGACCTGGTCCGATTCCAACCGTATTGTATTGGTCCAGTTTGGGGACTTCTGAGAAATAGTGGTCATAACGATCAATGCTTATCATAGCTTCCGGAAGTGCTGTTTGCATGATGGGATAGCCAACTTTGGGAACGTGTACATGGAGCAACCCGGCTCCTGAACGCAAGCAGGCATGTGCAGCCAGGATAGCTGCTCCCATTTTTCCATAGCTTCCGGCAATCAATAATGCATGCCCGTAAGTTCCTTTATGTGAGAATTTTAAACGTTGTTTTAACAAAGGTTCTGCATCTTGTTTCAGCAGATAAAAATTATCCACCTCTACTTTTTCAATAAAATCAGGATGCAATCCGATGTCCAAAACATGAAAGCTACCCACAAATTGTTCATTTTCAGGCAACAGAAAAGCATATTTCGGAAACTGGAATGTCAATGTGTAATCGGCCCGGAAGATCTTCCCCTGACTTTCACGGCTGGTTTGATCCGCATAAAGCCCGGAGGGGATATCAATGGCAATTTTAACAGCAGGTGCTTCATTCATGCGCTTGATAATATTTGCGATAAAGCCTTCCAACGGCCGTGTTAGCCCTGAGCCAAACATGGCATCTACAATGATGTCGTCTTCTTCAATTTCCGGGAAATGTTCTTCTTGTTCCAGATTAAAAATGGTCTTGGGTGACAGTTTTATGTAACGGTTGTGGTTTTCAGCAAAACTATCCGAATACTTTTTGGAATATTTCACCACGTAGATATAAACTTCATAATCTGCCTCTATAAGCATTCTGGCCAGTGCCAGTCCGTCGCCGCCGTTGTTTCCCAATCCGGCAAATATGAATAACCGCTGAGAAGTATCCACTCTTTTCTTAATCCATTTAAAAAGCTGTTTGGCAGCGCGTTCCATGAGGTCTATGTCCGCGATGGGTTCATTTTCTATTGTAAAAGCATCGGCTTCTCGTATCTGGTCAATCGGTAAAATCTTCATGGCAAAGGTTTTTTACAAATTTACAGGGTTCGTCCTCATTGTGCAAGTAAATGTTTGTTGAAAGACTTACTTTTGCACAAATTATTTCTAAAATGCGGCAATCGGCCTAAAGAAGCATGAATTACTTATCTGTCAACAATCTTTCTAAAACTTATGGCGACAAACCGCTGTTTGATTCCGTGTCTTTTGGTTTGCAAAAAGGAGACAAACTGGCTCTAATTGCCAACAATGGAAGCGGTAAATCCACACTGTTGAAAGTGTTGGCTGGCATGGAGATGGCAGATGATGGCGATTTCGCCTTTCAAGACGGGTTGCGTGTCGCTTACCTGGAACAACAACCAGTTTTTCCTTCAGGGATATCCGTAAAGGAAGTCGTTCAGACTCATGAATCCGAAATAAAAATAACCATCCAGGAATACGAGGATGCCTTGAAGCAACAAAGTCTGGATAATAGTGCTCAAAATCGACAAAGGGTAGCTTTCTGCACCAACAAAATGGATAAGCTGGATGCCTGGGATTACGAGCGTCGTATGGGTGAGATGCTGACCCGTTTTGGAATTTCAGATTTGGAACAATCCACCGATACACTGTCTGGCGGACAAAACAAGCGCTTGGCATTATCCCTTTGCCTGTTGGATAATCCGGAGTTGTTACTACTGGACGAGCCTACTAACCACATGGATTTGGAAATGATTGAATGGCTGGAAAAATATCTGAGTGCTTCCGACCTCACGCTATTGATGGTCACCCACGACCGGTATTTCTTGGACAGGGTTTGCAATCAGATTCTTGAAATAGAGCAGGGGCAGGCCTTTTTGCATAAAGGAAACTATGGATATTTCCTGGAAAAGAAAGCGCAACGCATGGAGGCTATGCAGACGGAAAGAGACAAATCAGGAAAACGTCTAAAGCAGGAACTGGAATGGTTGAGGCGAATGCCCAAGGCCCGGACACACAAGTCGAAAGCGCGTATTGATGCTTATTATGAGACGAAGGAAAAATTGCAAAATGTGCCTGTAGAACAGGAACTTGTCTTGCAAAACAGTATGTCGCGGCAAGGTGGGAAAATCATTGAAGCACATCACTTGTATAAACAGTATGGTGATTTGAATATCATTGATAATTTCAATTACCTGTTTAAAAAGGGAGAGCGCATTGGTATCATTGGAAAAAATGGTGTAGGTAAATCCACTTTTCTGAATTTGCTGACAGGGGCTGAAAAACCGGATTCCGGTGAAGTGGTGATTGGCGATACAACAGTTATTGGTTATTACACACAAACCGGACTGGATGTGAAGGAGGACCAAACTGTTCTGGAGGTGGTGAAAGATATTGCTGAGGTGTTTCACGTGGGTAAAACCCAGACGATGACTGCATCACAGTTTCTGAATTATTTTCTATTTCCGCCAAAAGTGCAAATGACACCGGTTTCTAAGCTCAGTGGGGGAGAGTTACGCAGGCTGCATCTACTGACAGTACTCATCAAAAACCCCAACTTTCTCATTCTGGATGAGCCTACAAATGATTTGGATATTCTGACACTCAATAAGATGGAAGAATTTCTCTCGGATTTTAAAGGGTGCCTGCTGTTAGTTTCTCACGATCGTTATTTCCTGAACCGTCTGACAGAGCATCTTTTTGTGTTTGAAGGGGATGGTAAAATCAAGGACCTTTACGGTAATTACAACGATTATAAGGCTTTAAAAGAACAGGAAGAGCGAGAACTCAGAAAGCAACAAGCCAAAGAAAAAGAGCCCGTGGTGAGAAAGGCTAAATCTATTTCTAAGAAGCTTTCGTTCAATGAAAAACGAGAGTATGAGATGCTGGAAAAGGAGATAGAAAAACTTGAACAGGAAAAGACAGTTTGTGAAGAGGTACTGAACTCCGGTACTACGGATTATGAGAAACTGGAAGAAGCTTCTTCACGCGTTGGAGAGATTATGGAGTTGTTGGATGAGAAGACTTTGCGGTGGTTGGAGCTTGATGAGCGAAATTCATAATCGATCATAACAGTCATAAAAAATCAGTGTCCCATTATTTCTTCGGGTAGTTAATAATATCTCTGATATCATTATAAAGTGGTTTCAGGCGTTTGTACATCTTACTGTAAACCTGGTTATAAAGCTGTCTGTAAACTTTTACATTTTCGGGAATGGGTTGATAAGTTTCCCCGATACGGCACATTTTACTGATGGCGGTTTCAAAGTCTTTGTAAAATCCCAGTCCCACAGCTGCATTGATGGCGGCCCCAAGTGCAGAGGTTTCGTAAGTATGTGGTTTTTCCACCGGAAGATTGAAAATATCGGCTGTAAGCTGCAATGCGTTTTTGCTTTGCGAGCCTCCGCCGGAAACCCTGATTTTCTCTATTTTAACTCCAGTTGTTTTCTGTGTGCGTATCGTTCCTTCTTTCAGCGCATAGGCAATTCCTTCCAGGATTGAACGATACAAATGAGCACGCGTGTGCACGTCTCCGAAGCCGATAACGGCACCTTTGGCCTCAATACCGGGACGTTTAACTCCCGGTGACCAATATGGTTGTAATGTGAGTCCCATAGAACCCGGCGGGATATCGTCTATCATCTTGTCGAATAACTCTTCCGGGGCTTTTTTCAGTCTTTTCGCCTCTTCCACTTCACGGTAGCCAAACTCATTTTTAAACCATTTTATCATCCAATAACCCCTGTAAATCATTACTTCCGTATTGAAATAATGCGGGATTGCACTGGGGTAGGATGGGAACATTTTAACTACTTCAAGGTATTTTGGACTTACAGTTTGTACCGTGGCAGTAGTCCCATAGCTCAGACATGCAGTTTCAGGTGAAATTACTCCTGAACCCAGTACTTCGCAGGCCTTGTCTGCCGCTGCTGCGATTATGGGTAATCCTTCGGGAATACCGGTTTGCTGCGAGGCTTTAGAAGTGATGTTCCCTATTTTCTCTGACGGATGGACAAGCTTAGCAAGCTTTTTTCGCTCTACAGGAAACATTTTGTAATTGATGGAAGAGGGCCTGGAATAAGCGTGTTTTTTGTAATTAAACGGAATATATCCTACCATGCTGCCTGTCGAATCTTTAAATTCTCCCGATAAACGGGAAATCAGAAATCCCGACAACATGAGATATTTGTCTGTTTTTTTCCATACTTCCGGCTGGTTTTGCCGGACCCAGTTTGATTCACATTCTTCAATCGCATAACTTACTGTATCATAAATCCCTGCCACCTTGAGGCCGGTTTTGATTATACCTGTGGGCCACTGGTCCACTTTGGCTTTTCGCTGGTCAAGCCAGATAATAGCTGGCCTTAGAGGTTTCCCGTCCTTATCGAGGTTGACAACGGTTCCCCGCTGGCTAGTCAGACTCATACCGGCGAGTTGTTTTAAATCAAGGTTTGTATTTTTGAAGAGCAACTTCGTCGTTTCACATAGTTGATTCCAGAAATATTCCGCATCTTGCTCCGCATAACCCGGATGATTGGAATAATAAGCTTCGATGTGTGTTTGTTCAATTTCCCGAATATTGCCTTCAAGGTCGATAAATGATGCCCGGATGGATTGTGTTCCCACATCAATCACCAGAAAGTATTTACCTGAGGAAGATTTTTGTGCCATGATTTTGTATGATAAAGTAGTTCAAATCTAATAAAATTAGAATGTGCGTTTGTATTATTCATTCCCAAAGATACTTCCCGGATTCATTATCCCATTTGGATCCAGAAAATCTTTGGAAGCTTTCATCAATCCCATTGCGGTTTTACCCATTTCCTCTTCCATCCATGGTGCCAAGGCTCTACCGATTCCATGATGATGTGAAAGCGAACCTCCGTTTTGATGTATGGTGTCAATTAAACCTTTATGGTAGGCGGTGTAATCTTCAATCTCCACGCCTTTTTTCATAGGACTCAAAAATGTGAAATACAGATTGGCACCATTTTCATAAACATGTGAAATATGTGCCATTACATGTGTTTTTTCTCTGAATTCCAGATAAGTTCTGACCGCTTTCCACAAGGTGAAAAGTTTGTCCCAGGTTACAGCTGTTTCCACTGTATCGGTCATAATACCAATGTCCATCATAGGATCACGCATGTAGGCACTGCTGTATCTTTGTTTCAGCCAGTCTTTGGCTGGTTTTCCACCGGAATTGAAACCTCTGTTTGCACGTGCAATCTTTTTGATTTTTTTCTTTACAAAATGCGTGTAATTTTTGTCGCCTTCCACGGTGACGAACATTAGGCATCTTTTGCGGGGCTCATACCCCAGGATTTGTAAGATTCTATCAGAAAAACTGTTGCCAAAACCTTTGATCTTAAATGCGGTAGTTGTTTCAACTGGATCAGAAATGCGAAACAGGGCCGGAGTTCCAAAACCTGCCTGCATCACATTCTTCATACAATTTGTTGCGTAATCAAAGTTTGGAAATACAAATGATGCATAGGTGGTGTTTTTGGGCCTGTATTTTTTGATTTTAAGGGTGATTTCTGTAATTATTCCCAGGCTTCCTTCTGAGCCGATGAAAGTTTTATTCATATCCCAACCTTCAGCGCTGGCCGGATAATCTTTTGTTTCAATGATCCCGGTTGGGGAAATCACTTTCAAGGCAAGAACGAGGTCTTCAATTTTGCCATAATAAGTTGATTCCTGTCCGGCTCCTCGGGCTGCCACCCAGCCTCCAACGGTGGAATATTCAAAAGATTGAGGGAAATGACCGCAGGTATAACCTTTGATATTAAGGAATTTTTCCAGCTCGGGGCCGTAAATACCTGGTTGCACTTTAACGGTTAAATTGTCTTCACTGAAATCTATAATGTTGTTCATATGCCTAGTTAGATCCAGGCTGATACCCCCGTTGGGTGTTTCTAAACCGCGTGTGACTGATGATCTTCCTCCAAGTGGAGTAACCGCAATATGTTCTTTGTTGCAAAGTGCCAGGATTTTTGTGATTTCATGATCATTCCGTGGATAAATTACCAGATCCGGAGGTGTTTTTATCATTCCTTTTCTCAACAACAAAAGTTCAGAGAAAAAATAGCCCATGGCATGAGAAGCCCTTTCGAAATCACCTTTTTCTATGTTTTTTTTTCCGCTTATGGCAATGAATTGGTTAATCATATCTTCCGGTAATGAACATGCTTTTTCTAGTTTTACTACTTCATTACCAAATAAATAGGGTTGATGAAAATCTTCATCGGTATAACCAAATTTTTCTTTGATGAGATCGATAACTCCCTTTTCAAGCTTTTCTTCGTGTTTGTCTCCCCAGACGAATATGGAGCGGTAAGTGTTTTTCATTTTAGTGATTTTATTTGTGAATCATCTGTCATAGTAATGATGCCAACGTTGATAGTTCCACTATTTAATCATCCTATAAATTTAGTTAATCTTCTGGTAACTGAAAACGCTCTTCTGCCGTTTGGATTTCTGATTTTAAAGTTTTTTTGTCCCAGCTCAACATTTTCCCCGCAAGGGCAGCTACTTTTTGTAATACTTCTTCTCCCGGGTGCCCCAGTCCTCCGATTCCTGTTCTCCGGAACAAAATATCAGATAAATAGAGTGCAGATTCTTTTTCGATGGCATAGGCTACTTCGGCAAGGATTTCGCCATCATCATTCAATACTTCAGCTAATTCGGGATTTTTAAGAGCCATTTGAAACAATGTGTGTGATTCGGTTCCAAAATTTTTTCCGAGAAATGATATGGTCTGAGGAGTAAATTCCTGATAGTCATTTTGCAGTTTTTCCAGAAACAGATCCATATTGGGAATCTTGCTGCCTGACAGAAATTCGTATTGCGAAACTGATGCTGGAAGTTCTTTGTTTAGCTTCTTTTGGATTAGTTCCATCACGTTTTCAGCAAGCTGCCGACTGGTGGTGTATTTTCCTCCTTCTACCGTAATCATCCCGTCAAGACCTTCATCGGCATTATCGAAAATTTCATATTTCCTTGAAGATTCGTAAGAATTATCTGATTCTGTGTCTGCCAGGGGACGTAGCCCACCATAATAGAACAAAACATCTTCATATTTGAGATTCACCGCGTAGTTTTCATTAACATCATGCAGGAGTTCTAAGATGCTCTCTTTGGTAACACGATAATCTTCGGGATTGCCAAGATACTCCTTGTCGGTGGTTCCAATGAGCGCATGGTTACGCCATGGAATTACCATGATGTGGCGTTCGTTGGCAGTAACTTGTGACACGGCATGAATGGAGCTCAATTTTCGCGTGATAATGTGAATGCCTTCCGAACGGCGGATGCTGTGCTCAGTCTTTTTCTTCGCGGCTGTTTGGATGGTCTGGTCTGCCCAGGGGCCTGTGCAGTTAATCACAAGGTTTGCTGTAAATAATGATGTTTTGCCTGAAATCCTGTCATTTACAGTGACTCCATTAATTTTGCCAGCTTTCTTTAAAAAGCCTGTAACCTTTGCATAATTGGAAAGTTTGGCCCCTTTGTTTTCTGCAGATTTCAAAAACGCAAGTGTCAGCCGTTCGGGGAAAATATTTTGATAATCATAAAATATCATGGCCCCTGACAAGTCTTTTGTCGGAACAATGCTTTCCATGTTGCGTGTTTCTTCGGGAGACAAAGAACGGAAATTCGGGATTTTTTTAGAAGGGTCAAGGGTTTGCTTTTTGTCATAACCCAGGATGTCATACATTATCATGCCCATGCCAAGGACAAGCTTTCCTGTTTTTCCTGATTTGTAAGTGGGAATCATAAACGGAACCGGATAGATGAAATTGGGAGCGATGTTGCTTAGTGTTTTTCGCTCTTTCAACGATTCGCGCACCAAACTCAGTTCAAAATTTTTCAAATAGCGGAGACCTCCATGAATAAGTTTTGATGTTGCTGAAGATGTTTCGGCACCATAATCTCCTTTTTCAAACAAAACCACTTTTAGTCCCCGGCTGGCAGCCTCGTATGCCAGCGCTGCGCCTGTAATTCCACCTCCGATAATAATTAAGTCGAATTTCCCTTCCTGATGTTTCCCAATGTATCTCTCCATATCTGATAAATGACGATTTCTATCATACAAAGTTGGCTATTGGTGAGGACATTTTTTTTACCATTTGTTAAAAAATATAGAGTTCATTGATTGCTCTAAAATGCCTAAAGTTGTTGAAAACTGTCTTAAGCTTTAGCGCATTAATGAATTCTAGAGCACTTTAGGCACTCAATTTATTCTTCGCTGTATTGTATGCTTTTTCTGAGACGGCTCAGCGATTGGGAGGTGATTCCAAGGTATGAGGCGATGTACTGTAGCGGGACGTGGAGGTAGATGTCGGGGAAGGATTTCAACATTTCTTTATACCGCCTTTCGGCACTTTGGGTGATGAAGGAATAGATGCGGTTTTGGGTTTCGACGAACATCTCTTCCATGACGCGGCGACCAACTTTTTGCCAATTATTGTAATGGTCATAAAGGTTTTCCAAGTCGTCTTTGTAAATGATGAACAGTTTGCAATCGGTAATGGCCTGGATGATTTCGAAAGACGGTTTTTGGGAAACGAAGCTGGGAAGCGCTGTTACGAAAGAATGCAGTGGTGAGATGTCGCGCGTGATTTCGTTGCCGTCATGGTTATAAAACACTCTAAGATAGCCTTCTTCCGTAAAAGAAATATACCTGGCGACTTCACCTTCGCGTACGAAGTAGTCATTCTTTTTCAGGTACCGCGTTTTGATTAACGGCGTCACTGCATCCCACTCTTCTTCTCGAAGCGTGACAAATTGCGAAACGAATTTCCGGACTTCTTTATATGTTTCCAAAATAACGTTTGTAATGGTCTAATTAGGTTCAGTTGTAACAAATTTACTGATTTTCGATGAAAGTCTGAAGAAAAATCAATTATGGCCGCTGAGCATGCTGGGAAAATTGATTTACTTTGCATAAAAATTAGGATTTATGATGCCCTGATTATAAGGGGCCAAAACATTGAAAATATGATAGAAACAATTGCTTTGGTTGCCCACGATCACCGGAAACCGGATTTGATTGAGTGGGTTGAGTATAATTATAAAAGATTGAAAAACAAACAGTTGGTTTGTACGGGAACCACAGGAAGGTTGGTGAGAGAAGCCTTGGAAAGAAAGCTGGGTAAGGAAAAGTTCCTGGAAAATATGATCATTCTGAAATCGGGCCCGTTAGGTGGAGACCAGCAGCTGGGGGCCATGATTGCCGACGGAAAAATTGATATGATGATTTTCCTTTGGGATCCGATGCAGCCACAGCCGCATGATGTAGATGTGAAAGCTTTGTCGAGAATTGCTGTGATGTACAACGTGCCTACAGCAGACAATCGTTCCACCGCGGATTTTTTGATTACTTCAACCCTTTACAAGTCTGATTATAAGCCTTTATTGAAAGATTATACTTCCTACATTAAAAGGGAGGTCTGATGAAAGATTTTAAATATTACATCAATATTGATGCAGAGCCGGAAGATGTCTATGCCAGCCTGACAAATCCATTTACCATCGAGTTATGGTCTGATTTGCCAGCAAAGATTGAGGCTGTTCCGGGCACGGAATTCGAAATTTTGGATGGCGGTATTGTCGGTAAAATTTTGGAGCTGGAACCTAATAAAAAAGTAGTCCAGCAATGGTATTTTGGTGATCAAACTGAGCCTTCCATCGCTACTATCCTTATTCATCCTGAGAAAGGGAAAGTGTCTGTGGAATTAAGACATACAAATATTCCGGACCGGGATTATAAAGATATTACTGAGGGATGGAAAAAGTACTTTCTGGGCAGGATTAAGGAGTTTTTAGAGATTGAGTAATTTATTGTCACAAAGATGAACTCCATATATTCGTGGATTAGAGGTATCAAAAAAGGCCTGTTATGAGGAGTTTATTTTTAAATTTGCATTCGTAAAAAACGCTTTAAAAAATGATTCAACGTAAACAAACACTCTTTCTATTGCTGGTCATTATTGCTTCGGCTTTGATGTTTTTCTTTCCGTTAGCTGAATTTATTGGAATTAAAGATTCCCTGGTTCTCAGTATTCAATCGGTTCACAGCCTGGTTCCCGACCATGAATTTCCTAAAAGTCTGAGTTTTGTGCTTCCTTTGTTGGCTGGAAATCTATTTGTGATAGTATTTTCCTTCATTACCATTTTTCTTTTCAAAAACCGGAAGCGTCAGATGCATATTATCCGGCTGAATATTTTGGTAGAGGTGTTGTTTATCGGATTATTTTTCCTCTTTTATGTAGGTACGCTTGAAAAAGTATCCGGAGGTGACGCCAGTTACAAAGCCGGTATTTTTATGCCACTAATAGCACTTGTTTTTCTTGTTTTGGCTTACTTTGGAGTGCTTCATGACGAGAAATTGGTTCGCAGTGCCGACCGGTTGCGTTAAATAAATTTATTCTGGTTTGGAGGATGGTACACTGATTTGTTAAGAATTCTAAGACATATACAAGCTTTTTACATATCAGGCATCTCTTTTACCATTGTTTACTTTTTCCGGTCTATTTCCAGAATTTCTAAATCTTCAATCCTGTCTTTGTTGATGTTAAAACGCATCATGGTGATTTTCTTATGGAAACCTGAGTGACCCGCCGCGCCCGGATTCATGTGCAGCAATTTATTCTTTTTATCGTAGATAACTTTCAGAATATGAGAATGCCCTGAAATAAATAAGCCGGGTCTGTAACGTGAAATCAGTTGTTTGGCTTTTGGGCTATACCTTCCGGGATAGCCTCCGATATGCATCATTACCACAACCAAATTCTCAATTTTAAAGATGGCGTGTTCCGGAAAATCAGTTCGAAGCGGATGACCGTCAATATTCCCGTAAACTGCGCGCAAAGGTTTCATGGCTTCAAGTTTGTCAGCTATTTCATCTGTTCCGATATCTCCTGCATGCCAGATTTCATCACAGTCTTTGAAAAATTCTTTCGTCCTTTCAGGGATGGAACCATGTGTGTCGGAGAGGAGGCCTATTTTCTTCATAAACAGATTTTTAGAATGTGTATCCCACCCCTAACATCAACAACTGTTTAAACTGTAAACGAGGTCCCGTATGACCATATTTATCAGTTATCATCACCCTGTCGCTGTACAACATTTGGGTGGAAATATCCACATTCAGCCAACTGTTTACTTTCATACCCAGCAGCACCTGCCAGTCCACGTCGATGTTTTGCGGATTGTGAAGGTAATCTGAGAAAAGAGACAATTTACTGTCGAGATTTACATTCTTTGCTATATCATAATTTAAGGTTGCATAGAGCCTGGCTCCAAAAGCAAAATAAGCTTTGTTGGCATGCTTGATAATGTTTCCGGCAGTATCTGTTATAGCAGGTTTCAGTCCAAACGAACCTGCATCTGCCAATCGTTGGTTGTTCACGTAAACCAATCTTGGGGTTACGGGCGAAAAGTTGATTTCTATATGTTTATTGGGTTTGTACTGAATCCCGGGACCTAAATCAATGGTCACAGGAGCCAGGAAACCGGAAATGGATGTGCTGGAATCGATGGAATAATTATACCCTCGGGCAAACTGTGTTTGCATACTTCCCAACACGGTAAACATCCAATGCTTACTCCAATGATGTTTATAAGTCGAATAAATCTGAATCTGGTCGTCTGTTTTCATGGCTTTTGAGTCGCCAATCAGGGAATATCCCAAAGCAAGGTTGAAAGCATTGGTCCATGATGTTTTATCTTTGTGATAATCGGCATTCATCACAAATTTACCAATGGTTCCGTAAGCATTCTGTCCACCTGCTGCCCAGTTTGAAAAATAATTCTCATTAAAATTAAAACTGGCTTTTCCTTTGATTTTCCAGAGTTTGGTAGTGTCAGATTTAGATTGGCATTGCGCCTCAATAACAAATCCGAGAAATAGTAGGATGAGAAATGTTATCTTTTTCATATACTGATGATTTCTTGTTTCGTTATTTATTTTCAAAAATAAGCAAATTATAGTTGAGGAAATCAGTTTTGAACCCGACAAAAAAACGCTATTTTTACTAAAAATTATATTATGGAATTACTCTATTTGTTTGGTGGATTCATTGTAGGAATTTTTCTGGCTTACTTATACTTCAAACAGCGAGAGAAGGCACTTGCTGCACGGCAGCAGTCTGAGCAGGAGCAGAATGTGCTCCGCGCTAATGAGAAGATTGCCTCTTATCAAAGCCAGTTGGCGGTTTTGAACGAAAGGCTTCAGAATATTACCACTGAAAAGGAAAGTCTTGAGAAGAAATGGACTTCATCACAAGAGGAAAATCAAAGATATCAAAGCCAAATAGCGACGTTACAAACAGAGGCCAGACACCTTGAAGAAAGAATGGCGGAAAGCCGCAAAGAGTTGGAGCAGTTACAGGAACGTTTTAAAACAGAATTTCAGAATCTGGCTAATGCCATTTTGAAACAAAATACCAAAGAGTTTACCGAATCGTCACACAAACAGATGAGTGATATTCTCAATCCATTGAAAGAAAAGATCGTGGATTTTGAGAAAAAAGTACAGGAGACTTATGAGAAAGGTAAGGTTGACCAAATGGATTTGAAGGGAGAGTTGAAGCAGCTTAAGGAACTGAATATGAAACTGGGAGAAGAAGCCGGAAATCTTACAAAAGCTTTAAAATCAGACAGCAAGAAGCAGGGAAACTGGGGTGAGGTCGTGCTGGAACGTATTTTGGAAAGGTCTGGTCTTATTAAAGATGAGGAATATTTCCTGCAGTACACGGCTGAAGGTGAAGACGGGAAAACATACCGGCCTGATGTGATGATAAAATTACCGGAAGACAAGCATTTAATTATTGATTCCAAAGTTTCTTTGACTGCGTTTGAGCAATATATTTCCGCAGAAAAGGACGAGAAAAAGGAAGCGGCTTTGAAACAACACATTCTTTCCATTAAAAATCACATCAAGGAACTGAAAGAAAAGAAATATGATAGTCTGAAAGGATTGAACACACCTGATTTTGTATTGATGTTTCTGCCGGTGGAACCTGCATTTGCAGTGGCAGTTCAGGCCGATATTGAGTTATTCAACGATGCTTTTGAGAAAGGCATTGTTATTGTGAGTCCGACTACACTGTTGGCGACTTTAAGAACAGTTGCCTCTATCTGGCGTCATGAACGTCAAACCCAAAATGCCATGGAAATCGCAACGCAGGGCGGAAAACTTTATGACAAGTTTGAAGGATTTTTAAGAGACCTTGAAAAGATTGGTTTGAACCTTGACAGAGCCCAGGAATCATACCGTGATGCGCACAAAAAACTCACCTCAGGTCGTGGAAACTTGCTGGGACAAGTTGAAAAATTAAAAGAATTAGGTGCTAAAACCAACAAAAAAATTGATTCGAAATATCTTGATAACTAATTATGCTAAAACAAGATAGAGACTCACAAGAAATGATTTATGGCATCCGCCCATTGATGGAAGCCATCCGTTCGGGTAAGGAAGTGGAAAAGGCTTTTCTTCAAAAAGGTGCCGGAAGCCAGGCACTGAAGGAGCTGGTGGCTTTGCTGAAAGAAAGGCGAATTCCTTATCAGACTGTGCCATTTGAAAAGATGAACCGGCTTACCCGGAAAAATCACCAGGGCGTAGTGGCATATATTGCCCCAGTGCAATTCCATAATATCGAACAATTGCTTCCAACGTTGTATGAACACGGCAAAGAACCATTTATTCTTGTGCTGGATCGCGTGACTGATGTAAGAAATTTTGGCGCCATGTTGCGTACTGCTGAAAGTGCCGGTGTGGATGCTGTTTTGATGCCTGCCAAAGGTTCTGCTCAATTGAATTCCGGAACCATTAAGTCTTCTGCCGGCGCCATTTTTAAAGTGCCTATTTGCCGCGAACACAACCTGAAAGATGCCCTGATATTTTTAAAAAATAGTGGGCTAAAACTGGTTGCCGTGACCGAAAAAGCGGATAATCTTCATTTCCAGGAAAATCTTTCCGGACCACTGGCACTGGTTATGGGGTCAGAGGGTGAAGGTATTTCTGAAGCTTATATGAAGCTGACTGATGTGAAAGTGAAAATTCCCATGCTTGGTGAGATTGAATCACTGAATGTTTCTGTGGCTGCCGGTGTTTTAATTTATGAGGTCGTTCGGCAGAGAATGAAAAGTGATGAATGAAAAATTTCCACACATCTCTACGCGCTCATTCGGATTTGTAATCCGCATTTCTTAAACAGAATTCTAATTCCCAATCCCAAAATATTTCAAATACCAACCTGGTAAGTGCTGTAATAATAACTTTTATTCAGTTGTTTATAAATAATTTGTAACAAAATTAATAAGCTGAGAAAAAAGTAGGTAACATCTTCGGTTTGACTTTCATAAAAGCCTGCTTGTTTGATATTTATGAAAATTCATCCGAAGAAGGTGCGGAGATAACTATAACATTGTATATTCTTAAATATACTTGATGTTTTTTTGGATTTACTACGCTTTTAAATTGTAAACCCTGACAAAAAATGATACATAAAAGTAGTCATCTTACTCAGTGATATCCATTATTCTTGTATTTACTTTTCAACAGGTAATTCCCCTTGTTTCCTGGGTATGAATAATATCTGTTGAAAACTTTAACAAAATAATTGGTACAATTGAAATGTTTTTCTGCTGTTTCTGTAAACTCTTTTGGAAGGTATTTACATGAAAGATTCAGAAAATAACTGGCATAAAAAAACTCCGGTTCAACTGAACCGGAGTTTTATTTAACCTTATAAGATTAATGTCTTTTTTCTTTGATTCTGGCTTTTTTACCACGAAGATTTCTGAAGTAGAAGATTCTTGCTCTGCGAACTCTTCCTGCTTTATTCAGTTCGATATCGGTAATGAAAGGTGATGAAACAGGGAAAATTCTTTCAACACCAATGTTACTAGAAATCTTACGAACAGTAAAAGTAGCTGTAGGACCACTTCCGGCACGCTGAATAACAACGCCCCTGAATTTCTGTAGCCTTTCTTTGTTTCCTTCAATAATTTTATATGTAACGGTGATGGTGTCACCGGCTTTGAATTCCGGAAAATCTTTAACTGCTACACTGTCCTCAATCAACTGAATTAATTCCTGCTTACTCATCTTTTTATGCTTTGTAGTGATGTTTCAAAAGTGGGTGCAAATATACTGCTATTTCTTTAAATGCAAATAATTTGATGCAAAAATCAGCATTATTTATTCACGATGCCTTGTCAATAAGTTTTTTCGGCTCCTTCAATTCATTCAATCTTCTAATCCAATCTTTTCAATCTTTCAATAAGTCAGGTCTTCTTTCCTTCGTTCGCTTCACCGATTGCTCGTATTTCCATTCCTCAATCAACTTTTCATTGCCAGAAAGTAATATCTCCGGCACTTCCCAGCCTTTGAAATTTCTGGGCCTTGTGTACACCGGAGGCGAAACAAGCTGGTTTTGAAAGGAATCGTTTAGGGCAGAGACTTCATTTCCTAATACGCCGGGAATCAGACGAATAATACTGTCAGCAATAATGGCTGCCGCCAGTTCCCCGCCGGAAAGCACGTAATTGCCAATGGAAATCTCTTTCGTGATGTAATGTTCGCGGATGCGTTCGTCGATGCCTTTGTAATGGCCACAGAGAATCATCAGATTTTCGTAAGTGGATAACTTGTTGGCCTTCGGCTGGTCCAACATCTCACCGTCGGGGCTGGTGTATATGATTTCATCATATTCGCGTTCGCTTTTCAGTTTTTCAATCTGAGCGGCTACGGGCTCTATCATCATTACCATTCCGGCGCCCCCTGCAAAGGCATAATCGTCCACTTGTTTGTGTTTTCCCAGGCCAAAATCCCTTAGCTGATGGAGAAAAATCTCAGCCAGCCCTTTGTTTTTTGCCCGCTGAATGATGGAGTGGCTGAAAGGCCCTTCGAACATCTCGGGAAACAATGTGAT
This sequence comes from uncultured Lentimicrobiaceae bacterium, assembly GCA_964529695.1. Classification (GTDB taxonomy): domain Bacteria; phylum Bacteroidota; class Bacteroidia; order Bacteroidales; family F082; genus Sulfidibacterium. The sequence goes on along the minus strand of CAZGZO010000010.1, from coordinate 2,076 downwards.
AATGTCAATTCTCATGGCGCAAAATTAAGGTTTTTCAGGCTGATTATTAATTGCCAGGGCTATGAAACATTCACACAGTAAAGACGCAAGATCTTGCGTCTCTACAGTTATCAATGTTGATGAATCAAACTCTTGTCATCATCATTGATGAATTCCGGTTGTATGGTGACATGATCGATTCCCATCTCGTCAGCGATTTCGTGAATCTGTTCCAGTTGTTTCTCAAATTCAGATATGGGGCGGTCATCCGTCAGGTCGATGTGAGCTTCCATATTGACTTGGTTATCAGTCAATAGCCATAAATGCAGGTGGTGGATGTTTTTAATGCCTTTTATCTTTTCAATTTTACTTTTTAATTGCTGAACATCAATCTTCCCGGGTGAGCACAGCAGAATGATATTGATGGATTCGACAAAAAGTTTCCAGCTGGAATAGACCAAATAACAAGCTATTAAAAGTGTAATGAGTCCATCAACCCAGAAAATGCCGTAAAATTTCATGAGCAAACCGCCAATCAGTACAGCAACGGAGGTGAGCATATCTGTAAACAGATGGAGGTATGCAGATTTGATGTTGATGCTTTTCTTTGCATCCGACTGAATAAGTAATACGCTCAAGCCGTTGACCACGATGGAAGCAATGGCAAGCCAGACTACAACCATGGAACGAACCTTATGAGGTTCAATCATACGTTCAACAGCTTCAAATCCCAGGTAAATAGCGATACCCATTAAAACAGCTGAATTGATGAAAGCAGCCAGGATTTCAGCGCGTTGCAGTCCGAAAGTATAACGCGTTGTGAATTTTCTTTCTGCCAGACGATGTGCCACATAAGAAATTAACAAAGAAAGTACGTCGCTAAAGTTATGCAGTGCGTCGGAAAGCAGGGCGATACTGCCGGAAAGCAAGCCACCAATGGTCTGTGCAATGCTGATGGCAAGGTTCAGGACGATGGAAAGGAACAGATTTCTCCCTTTTAATTTGCCGTGTGTATGATGTTGATGCTCATCCATAAAATGACTTTCCGCAAAGTTAAGAAAATCAGTGCCCTGTTCTATTTTGCAATCCAAACCGTCTTAGCATTAACAAATTCTCGGATGCCCAGATAAGCTAATTCCCGGCCATAGCCCGACCTTTTGGTTCCACCGAAAGGCAAACGCGGATCAGATTTGGTCATACCGTTGATGAATACAGCACCCGATTCTATCTGAGCAGCCATCCTTTCTGCCAGTTCAAGGTCCTGTGTCCACAAGCTCGCTCCCAAGCCATAGGAAGTATCGTTGGCAATTCGGACGGCATCTTCAGGATCTTTGGCGGGAATTACTACTGAAACCGGTCCGAATGTTTCTTCATCCCAAACGGGCATTCCTTTCTTAACATCTACCAAAAGGGCAGGAGCATAAAACATTTTATCAGGATACAAACGATGGCCTCCTGTGAGCAGTTTAGCGCCCAGTTCCACGGATTCATTTACCTGTTTATCAATGTTTTCAAGAAGATCAAGCCTTGCCATGGGCCCCATTTCTGTTTTTTCGTCCAGGGGGTTGCCAAGCACCATTTTTTCCAGCAATTCTTTCTGACCAGAGACAAATTGCTCAAAAATGGGTTCTTCCACAATAAATCTTTTGGCGGAAATACAAACCTGTCCTGCATTCAGCATCCGGGAGCAGACACCGGTGTTGCAACTGCTGTTCAGCTCGCCATCTTTCAATACGATGTAAGGATCGGAACCACCCAGTTCCAATACGCTTTTTTTCAAATGTTTTCCTGCCAAAGCGGCAACTGAAGCGCCTGCTCTTAAACTTCCCGTCAGTGTAACGCCTTCTACCCAGGGATGTGCGATGACATTTTCCGATAATTCAACGGGAATTACCAATGTGCGAAATACATCTTCCGGGAAACCGGCCTTGAGGAAAATATCTTCGATGGCTTTGGCCGCTCCGGTAACGTTGGGTGCATGTTTTAAAAGAAAAGTGTTTCCTGCCATGATGGTTGGAACAGCGGCTCTGAAAACCTGCCAGAAAGGAAAATTCCAGGGCATGATGCCGAAAATAATCCCCGAAGGATCAAATCGTA
>CAZGZO010000009.1:27888-30585 GCA_964529695.1 uncultured Lentimicrobiaceae bacterium | reverse complement strand
ACTGAAATCGAAACACTGAATTTCGATCGTGTGGGAACACTGGAAGCATTTAACAGCGATGGTTTGCGTTCGCTGCTTTACACCATCAAGGCCAAAACGATGCGCGAAAAGACGCTTCGTTATCCCGGTTATGCAAGCAAAATCAAACTATTAGCCGAAAACGGATTCTTTAATACTGAAAAAATTGATTTCAACGGAAATAAGGTTTCACCTCTGGAGATGACCAGTAAACTGTTGTTTGAACAATGGAAACAACAGGAAGGTGATGAAGATATTACGGTGATGAGAATCATGGTGGAAGGCAAAAAAGCTCAGAAAAATATGCGATACACTTTTGACCTTTATGATGAATATGACCCGGCCACCCAAACGCACAGCATGGCCAGAACCACAGCTTACACGGCTTCTGTTGCAGCCCGGATGCTGAATTCAAAAGTATTTTATCAACCCGGTTTGTACGTTCCGGAAGTGTTGGGAAAACATGATGAGGTTGTTGATTTCATGCTTGAAGGGTTGGCTGAACGCAAAGTTATTTATAAGAAGCAAGTGGTTGAATTTTAAAAATGGTGATGCGTGTGGACATACTTAAAGTTCATAAAATACGCTTAAGCTAGGTTCGCAGGAATCGGATTTTAAATTCATCAGCTAAAATATCCCATAATCAAATATTTACACCCAAAAAGAAAGGCCGTCCACATGCGCAGACAGCCTCCCTTTATTTGCCTTGATATCTTATTTCGGGCTTGGCCCCTGGGAAACCTGAACCAGGTTAGCTGGGTTAAGCCATTTTGCAAAAGCATTCTTGACCTGTTTGGCCGTAATTGATACATAATGCTTTGCCGCAATAGTAGGCTCATTCAGCGGCAAACCTTCCAATGATCGATTCAGCAAGCCACCTGCAATGGCATTGATACTTGATTCTGACAAGGTAATGTCACGCAACAGCAATGATTTGGCCTGATCTAATTCTTTGGGGGTCACATCTGTTTGCTGCATCTGTTTCAAGTCCTTTGTAACCATATCTTTAGCCTTTGAAACATTCGGCGGGTCACAAGCGTAGGTTACTGCATAATCGGAACGATGTTTTCCGATGTCAAACGATGAAGAAACATAATAAACCAGTCCTCCGTTTTCTCGAAGATCGCGGTACAATCTGGTAGCATAGAAACCGCCTCCAAGTACTTTGTTACCAACTTCCAGTGCAAAACGATCAGGATTGGAACGTGTAATACCCAGATTTTGAGCCAGAACCACTTTATCCTGCACCCTGCTGGCATCCGGAACATTGATTGTATTAGGTTTGTTCATAGGCACCGGTTTGAGATCCACATTGGGTTTTGGACCAGTTGCTTTCCATCCACCAAAGTATTTCTCAATCACAGTTTTTGCTTTGGCTGGGGAAATATTTCCAATAACAACAATGGTAGTCATATCAGGACGGAAAACATGCTGATAATAATTATTCACATCCTGAAGCTTCAACGACATCACCGATTTTGGAGTGGCATGGCGCAAAGCCGGATCTCCTTTGGGTAGCAAAGCTTTATGGATGGCTCTTCCAAAGAGATAATCAGGACTTTGTAACTCACCGGCTACAGAAGCAGCGGTTTGATGCTGCAGAACCATGAAAGCACGTGCTGGCAATGCCGGGTGTAATTCATTGTCTGCCAGCAGTTGGACACCTCTGTTGAAATGATTGGATAATACATTGAGCGAGAAACTGCTTCCGGCAGATTCGTTAGCACCAATATCATCCAAAGCTTTCTGGAACTGAATGCGGTTTAATGTCTTCGTACCGTACTCAAACAGCTGATCCAAAACATCGGCTACTCCGGTCTGTCCTTTGGGTGTTTCCAAATCCGGTTGATTCTTGATTCTTCCGTAAACACTAATTGTATTGCTGATATGCTCAGGCTGAACAATCAACTTAATACCATTCGGTAAAGTTGACTCCACAGGATTCACAATGGATTTGGGAACTGACAACCGCCCCATGGCCTTTTCAGCCCATTTTGGTAGTTTTACCGCTTTGGGATTCTTAGGAGCAAAAGATTCTTTTCCGCCAAAGCCCTTATGGGAAATTGGTTTTCCGGAAGCATGAGGTGTCAATATTACATAGATAGCATGTTGCGGATTCAAATATTTTCTTGCAACACGGTTCACATCCTGAGCTGTTACTTTTTTAATAGCATCCAAATCTTCTGATGGCGATTGCCGCCCTTCCACTGCAAGTGCCTCTGACCACACATTTGCCAGTCCTGACACCGAATTTTTCTGAAATTCAAAAGAAGAAATTTCATCTCTTTTTGCAGCAGCCACCAAATCAGGATTTACACCGCTTTTCAGTTCGGAAGCAATTACAGACGAGACTTCACCGATTAATTTTTTAGCATTGGCACCTTTTGGGAAAACGGCAAAACTAAATCCCAGACCAGACTTACGTAATGCATTCGTCTCAAAAGCAGTATATAACGCTTTTCCTTGTGGAACCAGTGAATATAATTTACCACGATGGTTCGATAAAACATCTGACAAAACCTGAGCAGCGGCATAATCGGGACTGTCAGTGCCAGGCATTCTGTATGAGATAATAGCCAATCCATACGGCAGGTCCGTTGTCAAATGCAATGTATCAGTTTTTACTGGTTGCAGATTGATAGCCGGACGAGGTGGCAGCTTTTTCGATGGAATATCACC
>CAZGZO010000009.1:9978-27788 GCA_964529695.1 uncultured Lentimicrobiaceae bacterium | reverse complement strand
TCTGCATCAAAATCACCACCCATAGAAGCTGAAATATCAGCTAGCTGATTGGCAGACAGGCCCGGACTGCCACGAAACATCATGTGTTCCTGGGCATGAGCCATTCCCGGAAAGCCCTTTGGAGCTTCATTGGAACCAACCAGGTAGTTTATTTCAGTAGTAACAACAGGAGCCAACGGATTTCTCACAATCACTACCCGTAGCCCGTTTTTAAGCGTATGCCTTGTAACGGTCTCGCTGGTGTTGTTCATCGTTTTTCCTACCATCGGTGATGCCAGGAGAAACGCAACAAATAGAAAAAGAATTTTTTTCATAATGACAAGAGTTTTGTCCTCAAATAGAGAAAAGGGTTCTAATTATTAATTTATTTTAATTCGATAAAAGAAAATTGCAGAACCCGTTCATCAATCTTCAATTATCAAAACCAAAACACTCAACTAGTTTCAAATCTTTTTAGCAAACCTTTTTTAAAAGACTTTAATTCAATTAATAAGAATAAAATATTTTCCCTGGGATTAGTTATAAATACTTTATGTTGGTTCATTCAGTTAAGAATAGTTTTTATTAGAAAGCGCTAAGTTATGGAGAAAAGCTCGTAAAAATACTGGCTTTAACATACTTTAACTAACTAAAGAATTTACTACGAAGATTGAAAAACAGGAATTTACCTCTTCGAAGATTGTTCAAAAGGCGTACGATTTAGTATAGAACGGCCCAGGGTAACTTCGTCGGTGTATTCCAGATCATTTCCAACAGCCACACCACGCGCTATTGCTGTAACATTCAAGTCAAATGGATTCAAAAGCTTGAAAAGATAATAACCTGTAGTATCTCCTTCCACAGTAGGCGGCAATGCTAAGATGATTTCGTTTACAGTTTCTGTTTTCAGCCGCTCTATGAGGTGGGAAATGGTTAAATCATTAGGACCAATCCCTTCCATGGGATTAATGATACCTCCCAAAACATGATATAAACCGTTAAACTGCGATGTGTTTTCCACGGCCAGCACGTCGCGGGTATCAGCTACAACGCAAACCGTATTTTCATCCCGCTTCGGATTACTGCAAATATCGCAGAACTCACTGTCGGATATATTGTTGCAACGCTTACAGAAACGAATTTCATCACGCATTTTGCTCAACGCATCGGAAAGATTGTGCGTAACTCCGGAATCCTCACGAAGCAGGTGCAATGCAAGCCTTAACGCCGTTCGCTTTCCAATACCGGGCAAATGCGATAATTCTTCCACCGCCCTTTCCAATAATTTTGAAGAATATTCGTTCAATTGTTACTATTTTTGAAAGGATAAAATTATAATAATTCACCTTAGAACTCACAATCCAATGAAAAAAGCATGGTTGATTTTGCCGGTTTTTATGCTATTTACAATGTTTTGCTTTGCGCAAAACATCAATCAGACTGATGCTCAGGGCAGAAAACAGGGACACTGGAAAAAAACATACAGCAATGGCTCCGTTCGTTACACAGGACAGTTCAAGGACAACCATCCTTACGGAGTATTTAAATATTACTTCCCCACAGGAAAAATTAGTGCTGTTTCCGTTTATTCACATAACGGAACTGTTGCGCACACCAAAACTTATCATCTAAACGGAAAGCTTATGGCAACCGGCAAATTCGTGAATCAGAAAAAAGACAGTGTCTGGAATTATTACAGCGAAGCAGATGGAAAGCTGGTGGCCAAAGAAAGTTATCTTAACGGCAAGAAAAACGGGAAAGCGGTTGTTTTTTATCCTTCAAGCGGAACACCTGCGGAAATTACTCACTACAAAAAAGGATTGAAAGAAGGTGAATGGCTCAAATATTTTCCCAACGACAGCATTTACATTCACGGTTTTTATCATGATGATACACTGGAAGGCCTTTACAAAGTTTACGGCGTTGACGGGCATATTCAGATTGAAGGCTCTTATCTGAAAGGTTTACAAAACGGCACATGGATTACCTATGATTCTACAGGGAAAGTATTGTATAAACAGGTTTTTAAAAGAGGGTCTTTAATCAAGAAAATCAAATGATTTTAAGAGATTTGCAATATTTTGTAAAGTCCTGAAAGATGACCAGTTACATGATTAGTTCTTGCTAACAAACGTTTCGCAGACTGGTGGCCATCAGCCACTAAAATATGTTTGACTCCCAAATCATTCGCTACTTCCAAATCATGTAATGTATCGCCTATCAAAAGGGTTTCAGAACCGTTTATATCCAATTTTTTCAATAAAGCCCGGGCACTATCCAGTTTGCCGTTTGCATAAATATCATTGATACCCGCTACTTCATCAAAAAAAGGAAGAATCCCTTTTTTATCAAGTGTTTTCATCAGGCTTTCATGTTCCATGGCCGACAAAATTACCTGACGATAGCCTTTGTTTTTAAACTTTGTCAAGACGCTGATGGTATCAGGGAACAATTCAGCATCCGGTAAGTATTCATAATACCAGTCCATAAATTCTTCTGCCACATCATTAAAAGATTCATTTTTAAAATTGAAACCCGCTTTTTCATAGTAATGAATCACCGGAAAATCAAAAATCTGCAGATATTTTTCCCTTGAAAGCAACGTCAGTTTCCTTCTTTCCAGCAATTGGTTGATACATTGGATGCAAATATTTACATCATCTAGCAAAGTTCCGTTCCAATCCCAAAAAAGAGTCATAGTTGGGCCAGAATTAATTAGTTAAAAATAAAGTGGATGAAATCTAAATTTATTTTCTCTATTAAATTCAAGTGCTGGGGCTGGCATTTTTATAAAACTCAACAGCTTAAACACCAGTTGAAGCGCCTTTGAGTTCGTATGAATGCGTGTCCAGTCCGCGTCTACAGACAGGAAAAATCTTGGGACCCGTTCAAAACGAGGCATAACTTTCCCATTTAAATATGCTGGATTCTTATAAGCTCCAATCATTCCCTGCGCGCCATAACCCACTGACACATCCAGCCATTTTGGAAATCTTGAATCTTTCTTTAAAAACGAATAAATATTGATTGAAAACCAATTGGTTTGACCATTATAATCTTTGAGAATTCGTTGAAGATTATCACTTCCCAACAAAGCCGGATTGTATTGAGCATAAGATGTTGGATGATAAGAAAACTTAGGACGTATGCGTTGGTCATGCCAGATTAGTTGTTGACTGATAAACAACGCCGAACCAACCGTGTTGGCTGCCAGGTCGGTTGGAGATGCGCCCCATTGTGATGAAAGTCCGTCAAAAAACTCAACAGAAGTCATGTAAACAAGACCCACTGTTCCACCATACCAAATAGCTTTCTTCTCACTCAAACCTGACCACCGCAAGGCCCAATACCCATAATTTCCTAATTCATATGATGTTGTAAGATGGCCAAATTTATCCTTCATCAACCACTCACCCGCATCGTCTTGAAAATGAAAACGGGTTTCCGGATAACCTTTATACCACGCGAGATAAAGCAGCGACATGGAGGACACATAAAAACCAGCTCCGGTCAATGCCACTGTAGTCAGCCGTTTTTTATTAACATGATTAACTGCAAGGGAGTCCTGAGCATTCGCTGTGCCCATAAAAACAAAAATGAGTAAGAAAGTAAAATATTGCTTCATAACCTCAACTAAAAAAAGGGTCCAGCAAGTTATAAATTTGATTGGTTTTCTCCTCTAATAATTTTTCGGATTTAGCTTCAGCAAGAAATCGTAAATAAGGTTCTGTATTAGAAGGCCTTATATTAAACCACCAGTCAGGATATTCCAGGCGGTAGCCATCAAAATCGAAAAACGCAGTTGGTTTTTCGTCGTTTTTGAAATGATTTACCACAGCATCCATGGCTTCCTGCTTGCGGCTAATCTGGAAATTGACTTCACCTGTATTGGCATACAGCGAAATGTTTTCAATCAAAGAAGAAACAGTTTTTCCCTGTTTTTTAAACGCTGAAACGATGTCAAGCATAATGAGTGAAGCCATCAATCCACTATCCGAATAATAAAAATCTCGGAAATAATAATGTCCAGCCAATTCACCCCCGTAAATTCCATCTACTTCCCGTAATTTTGTGGCTCCGTAAGCTCTTCCCACACGCCATATTTTAACATCGGCATTGAATTTCTGTAAATATTCTCCCACAGCTTTAGAAGTCCGGATATCGTGAACGACCGTTTCCTTTATGCTCGTATCTTTCAGAAAATAATGGGCAAACAGCGCTATAATTAAATCAGGAGAAATGAATTGTCCCTTTTCATCGATGAACATCACCCGGTCAGCATCGCCATCGAAAATAACCCCCAAATCACTCTGGTTTTCAAGTACTGCTTGTTTGATTTGCTCCTGATTTTCAGGCTCAAGCGGGTTAGGCTCATGTCCCGGGAATGTCCCGTCGGCCACATCATTGATTCTTTGATAGGAATTTCCAAAAAGGTCATCTTTAAACAGAGAAGACATGCCATTTGAAAAATCAATACTTAGTTGTAAATCAGAGTAATCCTGTTTATAGGAGCTTAAGAATTTTAGGTATTCAGGTTTCAAATCAATTTTCCGGATGCTTCCTTTTTGATTAACAACTACCTGTTCGTCCGATTCAACCAGTTTCTCTAACTGATTCAGTCCATTGTCGTACCCAACAGGCAGTACATTCTTTGCAGATATTTTTAAACCGTTGTGCTCTTTCGGATTATGAGAAGCGGTAATCATTACTGAAGCATCAAAATCATGTTTTCCGGTTCCCCAATAAACCATCGGAGTGGTGGTAAGTCCTGCATCAGCTACATTCACACCGGCGTCTGTTATTCCTCGGGAAAGCGCGTCAAAAACTTCGTCTGAAGACAAGCGGATGTCTCTTCCAATCAAAATCTCTTTTGCCGGGAGAACACTGGGTAAAAAATATCCTATTCTATAGATGATTTCAGAATTTAAATCCTTGCCATAAATCCCTCGGATATCGTAAGCTTTAAATGCTTTCATAATTCATTAAGATTCGTTTTAGTAAGAAAAAAAGATTGAAAACTCCTTTTGATAAAGGAATTGCTGACAAAACTAAGGATAAAATAGCGGGTGATGAAATTTTGACCCATTTAAAAGACCAACGAGTAAGTAGTTTTCATAAATATTACTGATAAACCACAATAACTTTATAGAATTCAATTCTATAACAGAATATTTTTCTGAATCTTTTGCAAAAATGAAGCAAAAAAAGAAACAGTAATTTACTTTTTTGTAATGAGAACTGAAGCATAGGCAGCAATCCCTTCTTCCCTGCCTTCATATCCCAGTCCTTCAGTAGTTGTTGCTTTGACAGAAACCTGTGAAATGTCGATGTTTAAAACTCCGGCAATATGTTTTCTCATTTCAGAAACATAAGGTTGAATTTTGGGCCTTTGCAGCACCAAGGTAGTATCAATATTTTCCACTTCATATCCGGCATTACGAATCATCCCGGCCACACGGTCCAGAAAAAAAGAGCTTTCTAAATCCTTGTAAGCGTCATCTTTGTCAGAAAAATGAACTCCCAAATCCCCTAAAGCTGCGGCCCCCAGCAAAGCGTCGCATATTGCGTGCAATAATACATCCGCATCAGAATGACCGTCAAGTCCTTTTTCAAAAGGAATGTTAACGCCACCCAGCATTAGTTTCTTACCTTCGACAAGCCTGTGGGCATCAAATCCGAAACCAACTCTGATGTCCGCCATAATCAGAATCCCTGGTTGGTATTTTTATTTCCGAAATTAAAAAGAAGGGTAAAACGCAAGGTTTTTTCCAGCGGGTTCTGCTGTGAAACAGTAGGTATCAAATATGAAAAATCAATGCCAAGCACATTGTATCTCAGCCCCAGTCCCAGCGTAGCATATTGACGATTGCCCTTATTCGGGTTTTCATAAAAATAACCACCGCGGACAGCAAAAATATTGTTGTACCAGTATTCAACACCAAAAGCCATGTTGAACTCCTGCATTTCTTCTTTAAAACCGCCCGGTGCATCATAGAAAGACTGAATGATACCGCTTACAACATTAACATTTGGATTTTTTCCTTTAGCAATAATATAGGAACCATCAGGATTAACAAGTGGATTTCCCACACTGTCTGTTGCATAAATCGGCGGCGTTGGAACTAATAACTTATTAATATCCAAACTAAAAGAAAGCTTATTATAATCATCTAAATTGAGGGTCAAACGCGGTCCAAACCTCAAGTTTGTGGGAAGAAAGTCTTTTTGAGATTTGGTAGGGTCGTAAGAAATCTTACTTCCAATATTTGAAATATTCACACCCCAGGCAAACTGAGCATCCATGCCTGAGAACCAGTCAACATCTTTTTGCCAGTAAAGGCTCACATCAACAGCCACTGCAACACCGGGTTTATAAGAGACTCCCTGCTGTGCATATCCTGCAGTAAGATTAGAATAAATAAACCGGCCGGTTACCGCCATACTCAGATTATCAGTTAGTTTCCTTGAATACGCTCCGTCAACGGCAAACTCATTCGGTTTATAAGTACCAACAACATTTCCATACATGTCAGTAAAGCTGATATTTCCCAATGAGAAATTCCGAAGTGAAAATGCCATGGTTGAAATATCATTAAACTTATGAAAATAAGACACATAAGCAAGATTAATATCGTTGACCAGATTTTTTAGCCATGGGGTATAAGAAATGGAAAAACCGTTTTGCTCATTAATAAAAGCATATTTGGCAGCATTCCAATGCATAGAATTAGCATCCGGAGAAGTCGCCACACCTCCATCTCCCAAGCCACCTGCACGAGCATCCGGGCTAACCATCAAAAAGGGAACTCCAGTGGTAATAACTCTACTCTGGCTATTGGCATAGTTATTCGTTTGGGCCGATAATCGCAGACTAAAAAACACAATAGCAAAGAGTAAAAAAAATCTCGATTTCATAAATGTTTTATTAAAATGGTCGTACAAACGTAACGCATTATGATTAGTAATTAGTATTCACAAATTTATGCTTTTTGCAACTACAAAATTTATTAATCCTAATGAATTGATACAAATTTCGATTGCAACATCTTAGTCTGACCATCAGATGTCCTGACAATCAGCCTATAAATATAGAGACCCTGGCCAATCTTCCCTCCCCGGTCCGTATTTCCGTTCCAATATATGGTCCCTGAACTAAAACCTAACGGTTGAATGGTAGTTTTTATTGTTTTTATTCTTTGCCCGTCAAGTTGATAAATATCTATTTCCAAAAATAAAGTTTTTCCGGCTTGATTATGATCAAAAACAAAATTTGTTCCGTATGAAAATGGATTCGGATAATTTTTTAAATCTTTTACAACAAGCTGTGACGCTGGCTTAACTACAAATTCTATTTTCGCGGTAGATGAATTGTTGTAAACATCCCAAACTTTTAAGCTCAAAGTATGCTTACCGGGCTTTAGATTCTGAAGCTGATAACTGACACTTCCTTTCTTGAAATCACCTTTATCTGCAACATAATAGTTGTTCAAATCATAACTTTCTTTAGAATTTCCATCCACAGTAGCCACGATATCATGACCAATACCGTTCCCTGTAGTATTAATTCCGCTGGGATCGCTGATAAGTGCATACAAAACAGGATTAGCGTTGGTGATGTTACCCGACTTAAATGTGGTATCATTCAAGTAAAGGCGAATCTTAGGTCCGGTTGTATCCTGAACCGCATTCTGGTCATACCCTCCTACAACAATATTTTGAGAATAACCTTGTCCATCAGTGGTGTCATTCGTAAAATAATAACTAATACGCCCCGGACCATAGCTGTATGCAATATCTTTGGGAACGACAAAAGAAAAATCAAACTTACCGTTTGTTACATTGGTTTCTCCATTGAAAAGCACATTTTTCCACAGCTTGAAGGTCGTTACCGGACTATCGGCATCTGTTCCCAGCGTGGATATTACTGAAGCTTTGTCATAAACTGTCGGATAAAGCGTCCCATTGTAATGGCTTAAAATATTTCCTGAGGTATCGTCAACTTCTCCCTGAATTCTTACCGTTGCCAATGCCTGCAACGTATCCGGTTCGTTTTCCACGACTGTTTTTGCGTTGATTTTGGTTGTTTTTGCTTTATATTCAGGATATGCCAATCGCAAAGCCGGATCGCCGATGAGCACGAATTTTTTGTCATTATCACCTCCTGTTACTTTGGAACGACGAATTACATCTCCGAACCTGGGGTACTTTCCGTTTATTTTTCGGAACAGATTGTGGTCATAAATGGCAGAGTTCAGCGTCAAATTAGAACTGGCATAAGTGGCTCTTGTAGTGGTAAATAAAGCTATGGCACCCCCCTTGTTAGTCAAAAAAGTACGCTCGCCGGCAGAAACCAGTTTGGGATTATCAAACCGGGTAAACTCACAAGTTGCTGTTATAAAAACGGTCAGTTTATTATAATTGTTCCAGGAGCTGATGTCTGAAAAAGTCAGGAAACGCTCCTGCCCCAACCCTTCTTCACCGCCGTGACCCGAATAGTTGAAAATCAATGTTCCTTTATCAATATCCTCATCGATGGCAGCATTCATAGCTGGTGCCAGCTGTCCCCCCGGTGTTGAAATCTGCGGGAAAGCATCCAAATACAACTTATCCTGGTTGTAAACCGGTTCTTGTCTTGCTACCAAATGCGCCAACGTTTGTGCATCATTTAAATGGATATTGTAGTCACCATCATCGGCGGAAAACGTAATAAGGTTTCTCCAAGGCCCCATGTTCTTCGCCGAAGGCGTATTGTATCTAATCACTTTATCCACAGCATCGGTGGCCTCTGTTATATTATCCACCGGAAAACGACCGATGCCAATGTCAACTTTATCATTTGCGCCTGTACCGGCACCATTTTCCAGGTAGCCATAATAATCGTCAGAAGCAATTGAATTAATTGTATTTAAGGAATTTAAAGACTCCCAGCAAGGGACATAGTTGGTGTTATCAGTGAGGCGATCTTTATAGTCGTAAGATGCATCACCAAAAAGCAGCAGATACTTTAGTTTTTTGCCTGGATCACTTATATCATAAATCCTTTTCACAAAATCGCGAATGGCGGTGATATCCTGAGCACCAGACGAAAACTCGTTATAAATCTTTTGTGGCGTGGTTACATAAACGACCATGTGGTTTTTTTGCTCATGATAATTGGCAAGTCGTTGCGCCTGAGATAAAAATTCCGGTGCACTGACAATCAAATAGTCAATATTTTTAACCGCATGTAAATCCTGATTATCAACCTTTTTTACAAATTCAGGAGTCAAATATCCCTGATCATCAAAAGCAATAAATGATTTTAAAGGAGTCACAGAAGTTTTAAAATTATAGCCGTTTCCTGCGTGGAAAAGCTTCACTTCCTGAGCATCCAGCGGATTAGAAATATCCCAGACGGTGACCTGTTTACTGGAAGTTAAATCATATTTTGCCAGTGTTCCGCTTTTTTCAATACAGTTGAAAATCATTTGGTCACCTGAGAATATCAGTTGCCGCCTTGCGTTCACCTCAATATAATCAAGATATCCAACAGCGCCTGGATCGCTTCTATTATAATTGGTCTTAATAGAAACCTTCGAGGAAGAAGGAAGAAACTTAAAAGAGGTTGATCCAGCCGATCCAAGTTCATATTCTCCTGTTGTTATAGGCATATATAAAGTACTTTGCAATGTGCCATCAGCATAAATCGAGAAACTGTTTGAGCCGGAGGATTTTGACGCAAAAGAACAAGCCACATACACTTTCGATGTGTCAACTATGTTGGGAAAATCAAAATCAAACTGGTAACTGGTTGTGAAATCATAAATCTCACCATACCAGGTGCGTCCGGTTCCGCCTAAATTCTCCTCATCCTTTTCATGGAAAGCATAATCAGTAAAAGTATTGATGTTAAGATCCGGTGTTCCAGCTGGTGGATTTTCAATCTGTATCCTTTTCCCCTTTGATGACTTGACTGTCAGAAAGTAATAAGCATAATTATCATAATAATTATCCTGATGATGGAAGTGGCCCGTCGTTGTATTATAACTCCAGGTGACCGGTCCCTTTCCATAAAACAAAATATAATCGCCGGCATTCATTTTACCGTCTCCCCCATCAACAACTTCTATGGGATTTTCTGTCAAACCTTCCGGTCTGGGAGCATTGTTTACTTCAGGAAGCATACCACCACCATTCCCGTAAAGGGAAATATCTGCCGGATTAGCATCCACGGGGAAACCCATTTTTTGTAATTCGGAATAAGTGATTTTGTATATCCCGCTTTTGGAAATCCTTATTTTAAACCAAGAACCAGCAGCCAGTACAGAATGCCGGGTACTGTCTTCTGTATTTTTTGTGTTTCTAACAACTGAATTATTAGGAATTGTATCGAACTTTTTGTTTTGAGATGACAGCACAGAAAACCCGGAAACCGTACTTCCGGTAAAAAATGCTTCAGGGAACCCTATCAAAGGCACAAAAAACAAAACAAATATAAATGTAAATTTCCTGATGTGCATGTATTTCTCTTAAAACAAAGATACAATATTGGATTCAGTACCTCTAAAACGAAATAATTGTTTGTTTATTTCTTTCAACCAGCCTAGTTTTCAATGTTATCGGCTGATTTATTGTTGCGACCCGAAAATAATATTTATTTGTGAAATCACGGTTCTTTTTACAAAATTGTATCTTGCTTTTTAATAGGTCGCACCATGAGGTATGGAATAAGTATTTAATCCTCAACAGTAAGCACCAAACTGGCCCGGAATTTTTAACTATCTTTTTTGGAAAGTTTCATTATTTTTGTTCTTTCAGAGTTGAGTAGTAACGACAAAGGTTTAAATTTGCCCGAAAGGTATAACCGGGTGATTGTACTTTATTATGGACAAAAGATATTACTTTGGAGCAATAAAATTGCCAAAATTCAGTTATACACAAGAAAAATAAAATAATCTATACATGTTTAAGGTTAAAAAGTTGTGTTTACCGCTTCTTGCTATGGGGAGTCTGATTTTCTTTACAACTTCCTGCAGCAACAAAACGACGGGCAAAGAAGTTTCCAACACCACGGGTTGGCAATACAATAATCCCAAGTTTGGGGATTTCGTTGTGGCCCCTGCAAAACCGCAGATCACAGGTCCGGGCCTGGAGTTTATTCCAGGGGGAACTTTCACCATGGGCGCTACTGAAGAATCTCCCTTTACAGAATGGGACAACCAGCCCAGGCAGGTAACTGTCAACAGTTTTTATATGGACCAAACGGAAGTAAGAAACATAGATTATCTCGAATACATCCATTGGCTGAAAAAAGTGTATGGAGCCGATTATCCAGGAGTTGTAAAAAAAGCGCTTCCTGATACCACCGTATGGCGGAAAAAAATGGCCTATAACGAACCACTGGTCGAAACTTATTTCAGACATCCTGCTTACCACAACTATCCTGTTGTAGGTGTAAGTTGGGTTCAGGCAAATGCTTATGCTTCCTGGCGTACTGACAGGGTAAATGAGTTGTTACTCATTAAAGCCGGCTATTTAAGTTATAAAGCCAATCAAAAAGACAGCAACAGTTTTAGTACACAAGCTTATCTGGATGGAAAATACAGCAGCCCGCCTGCAGCAAAAAAAGGTGTATTTAAAAAAGGTTTGGGCCTCTTTAAAAAGAAAAGAAACATTCCCAGTGATACCACCAGTCAACGAGTTGGTTTTGGGTCCGGGATACTGCTGCCTCATTACCGGTTACCTACCGAAGCTGAATGGGAATATGCTGCTCTGGGTTTGAAAGGAAATACAGTCAGCAATCGTGTTGTTTCCAGAAAAGTTTATCCCTGGCCTGGAAAAAGTTTAAGAAATGATCACAAGAAAAACCTCGGACAATTCATGGCCAATTTTAAAGTTGGTCGGGGTGATTATATGGGACTCGCAGGAAATACAAATGATGAATCCGGCATCCCCGCACCTGTAATGTCTTACTGGCCAAATGATTATGGACTTTATAACATGGCAGGAAATGTTAGTGAATGGGTTATGGATGTGTATCGCCCCATGACATTTGAAACAGAAAGTGATTTTGACCCTTATCAAAATGGCAGTCACAATGCTAAAAAGGGCAATAGTGTAGATTCCAACTATCCTGGAAATCTTAACAATAGAGCCGAAGCTAAGCCATACAGTGGTAACAAAGTGGTATATGACTATGGTGTTACTACACTGATAAACAATAAATCACGTGTTATTAAAGGAGGCTCCTGGGAAGATGGCCCTTACTATTTAAGCCCCGGTGCCAGAAGATATATGAATGAAGACAGTGCCTCTGCAACCGTAGGATTCCGCTGCGCCATGACCCGCGTAGGAAATCCAATTCCTGATAGTAGATACAAGAAGAAATAGCAATAGCAAATATTTGTTACTTTTAAGGACTGTTTCATAAACAAGAAACAGTCCTTTTTTATAATTATGAATGAAATTGAACGGCTTTACAGCCATTTTCTAAAACACCAAAAGATATGCACCGACAGCCGCAAAGAAGTTGAAGGTGCCATTTTTTTTGCCCTTTCCGGGGAAACATTTAACGGCAATCGATTTGCCAAGGCTGCACTCGACAAAGGGGCAGCCCTGGCCGTCGTTGACGATCGGGATATTCTCGATGAGCAGGAAGCAAGATTCTTTTATGTACCTGATGTTTTAAAAGCATTGCAGGATTTGGCTCATTGGCATCGGCAACAGTTCCAGATTCCGCTGCTTGGCATCACTGGAACGAATGGAAAGACAACAACAAAAGAATTAGTTCACAGTGTTTTAAAAACAGAAAAGGAAATTATTTTTACACAAGGGAATTTGAACAATCACATCGGTGTTCCAGTTACTCTTCTTTCCTTAAAGCCTACTACCGAAATCGCTGTTGTTGAAATGGGCGCCAACCATCCCGGTGAAATCGAAGCACTTTGCCGGATTGCCAACCCCACCCACGGTATTATAACCAATATTGGGAAAGCGCATCTGGAAGGCTTTGGCAGTTATGAAGGGGTTATCAAAACTAAGAATGAGCTCTATGAGAGCATTCGAAAATCAGGGGGAGTTGTCTTTGTAAATCAAAATGACTCGCTCCTTATGAAACTTTCTGAAGGAATTAAACGGATTACCTATGGAGAATCAAATGCTGAGATTACTGGCGAACTCGTTGATTCAAAACCTTTCCTGAGAATAAAATCAACATTAGAAATTGGCCCGCTGGATATTGAAACAAAACTTTACGGGAATTACAATTTCAACAATGCAATGGCGGCTATTGCAGTTGGGAAATATTTTGGGATTACAAGAGAGAACATAAAACAGGCATTGGAGGATTATGAGCCGAAAAACAATCGTTCCCAGGTAGTTAAAACCAAAAGAAACACCATTATTCTGGACGCCTACAATGCCAATCCCGGAAGTATGCCACTGGCCATTGAAACTTTTTCAGAGCAAAGTTATAATGACAAAATTATTATCCTCGGCGATATGTTTGAGTTGGGTAAAGATTCTGAAAAAGAACACCAAAGAATTATTGAGTTATTGAAGGATAAGGATTTCAAGCAGATAATTTTGGTAGGAAAGGATTTCTTCAACAGTCAAAAAGACGAGTATTTCACGGCTTTTAAAACTACTGAAAAAGCTGCGGCTTACTTAAATGAGCAAAAATTTACCGGGAATACCATTTTGATAAAAGGTTCCCGGGGCATGAAATTGGAGGCACTCGTTCAATATCTGTAAAGACTTATGAATGAATACACTGCATTGGGAGTTATGTCGGGAAGTTCGCTGGATGGCGTCGATTTGGCGTTGTGCAGTTTTGTAGAAGACAAAGGTCATTGGAGTTATGAAATTCAAAAGGCAGAAACGGTATCTTATCCAAGTGCATGGAAACAGATACTCTCAAAAATGCCAGGTTCCTCTTCCCTGGAACTTGCAAAATATGATCTCCTTTACGGAAAATTTTTGGGGGCGCTTTGCGCGGATTTCCTAAACAAGGGTAACTTCTCTGCTGACATTATTGCATCTCACGGTCACACAATTTTCCACAATCCGGAAGAAGGCTATACTTTTCAATTGGGAAACGGACAGGCATTAGCTGCTGTGTCAGGTATAAAAACCATTTGCGATTTTCGCACCAAGAATGTTTTGCTGGGAGGTCAAGGGGCACCACTGGTTCCTATTGGAGATGAAATTCTGTTTCACGATATGGATTTTTGCCTGAATATTGGTGGAATTGCCAATATCTCCTTTCGGGAAAATAATCAGAGACAAGCTTTTGATATCTGCCCTGCTAACCAACTGTTGAATCACCTCAGCTTGCAAAAAGGATTTCCATATGATGAGAATGGTCACCTGGCAAGTCAGGGCAAACTGATTCCCACTCTTTTTGATGAGCTGAATGCAAACCCATTCTACCTGAAATCATTCCCGAAATCACTTGGAAATGAATATGTTATAAGCTATTTTATCAAACTATTTGAAAAGTATAATGAACCTATTGAGGATCTGCTTTTTACATCTGTAAAACACATTGCTTTACAAATTGGCAACTTATTTAAAAAGAAAACCCGACAAAAGGTATTGGTAACCGGTGGCGGAGCGCATAATACCTTTTTAACGAATGCTATCAAAGAAGAAACCAATCAGGAATTTATAATCCCCAACAAAGAATTGGTCGACTTCAAAGAAGCCCTCATCTTTGCTTTTATGGGTGTTTTAAGAGATTTAGACAAAATAAATTGTTTGGCTTCGTATACGGGAGCAAGTCGTGATTTATCTGTGGGGGAAGTTTTCTTTCCTTAAGGAATAAGGTTATTGTTTCTATGTAACATCCTGATTGAAAGAACTAACCTCTCCAACCCTCTCACCTTTCTACCTTAAAAACTTTTAATGGTGAAAAAACAAAACATTTTGCAACCAGAAGGTACCAATACCGGCAAGATAACCGGCCAGAGCCAGCCAGCCTATTTTCTTCATGTACCAGATAAAATCTATCTTTTCCAGTGCCATTGCTACCACTCCGGCTGCTGAACCGATAATCAGTATGCTTCCACCGGTTCCGGCTGCATAAGCCAGTAATTCCCAGAAAGCACCATTTTGAATAAAGTGCATCATATATGCAGGCTCAGAAGCAGTAAGAACCATAGCATGGGTCATAGTCGGGTACATACCCATGGCTGCAGCCACCAACGGAACATTATCAACTATCGAAGATAAAATACCAATGGTCGTGTTTATCGCATATATGTTGTGCATATGTTTGTTGAGATAACCGGCCATAATCTGCAAATGACCAGCAGATTCCAACGCGGCTACTGCCAGAAGAATTCCGAGATAAAAAAGAATAGTTGGAATATCGACTCGCTTTAAAATACCGACAACAGAAAAAGTTCTATAACGCTCTAAGGGTGCTTTTTTATGGATAATTTCGGTAGTAACCCAGATGATACTCAAACTTAATAACATGCCCATGTAGGGGGGTAAATCGGTCAATTCTTTAAAAATGGGTACGAAAATCAGGCCGCTGATTCCCATTATCAGCATCAACAGGCGAACATTATGGCTATGCTTGTCTCCCTGACCTTCAACTTTCGGTTTATTAACATGTCCTTTCACATAGAACGAAACCAGCGCTAACGGGACCACCAGGCTCACAACACTCGGCAAGAAGACCATTCGCATAATATCCACCGCTGTAATCTGGCCTCCAATCCAAAGCATAATAGTGGTTACGTCGCCGATGGGCGTAAATGCACCACCGGCATTGGCCGCAATAACAATAATACTGGCAAAAAACCAGCGTGTTTTTTTATCGCTAATAAGTTTGCGGAGTAAAGCAATCATGACGATGGTGGTAGTCATATTATCCAGCACCCCCGACAATAAGAAAGTAATAGCCCCTAAAATCCACAGCAATTTTACTTTATTCGTTGTTTTAATTCGGTCGGTAATCACGCGGAAACCTTCGTGCTGGTCGACTGTTTCTACAATAGTCATAGCACCCAGCAGGAAGAAAAGTATCTCTGAAAGATCCCCCAGATGCGAAATTATTTCGTGATCTGTTATAAAATACCGCATTTGGCTAACCAGTCCGGCTGAAGGATAATCGCTTTTAAATTTAGCAAGTTCGGAACTCTTTAAGAAGCTCTCCCAGGAAGGGCTGAAACCGAGATTCAGCACGCCAGGTAACCCGTAAATATAAATTACCCACATGATTACACCCAGGAAAAGAGCAGAAGCAGCTTTATCAATTTTTAAGGGCCCTTCCATAGCTATCGCAATGTATCCGAGGATAAAAACGATGAGCATTAAAACTAAAACGAACATGTCTTTTTATTTAACTCGCAAACGATATAGGGGCGCAAATTTATAATAACCCCTATACGTTTGCTTGACATGTAACGCCATTATAAAGAAAATAGCTATATTTATAAAGCTTCTAAATTATTTACAATACCCTGGATTTCAGCAAATAAACATTTAAAAAAATTCAGGATACGATCTAATAAACGGATAAACCGTTTGTACAGAATTCTTTACATGTGAAATAATAACAATTCTTGAAGCCAGTAAATTAAGATCCCGCCAAAGTATCCGATAAGGGCCAGCCAACTAATTTTTTTCATGTACCAGATAAAATCAATTTTCTCCAAACCCATGGCAGCGACACCGGCTGCAGAACCAATGATCAAGATGCTACCACCTGTCCCGGCGGCATAGGCCAGCAATTCCCAAAAAGCACCATCCTGAACAAAATGATGCATAAAAGCGGGATTTGAAGAAGCTTCAGCCATGGCATGCGTTAATACAGGATACATTCCCATTGCTCCTGCGGTAAGCGGAACATTATCCACAATGGAAGACAGTAAACCAATGGATGTATTGATACCATATATATTATGAACATGCTTATCGAGAAATTGTGACATCACATGAAGGTGACCAGCGGATTCAAGAGCAGCTACAGCCGACAATATTCCCAGGAAGAAAAATATCGTTGGAACATCTACACTTCTCAAAACGCCAATAATAGTAAGCTTCCTTCTGTCTTCAACACTTTTATTCTTATGCAATAATTCAGTAGTAACCCACAAGATACCCAGTCCAAATAACATTCCCATGTAAGGAGGTAAATGCGTTATCGTCTTAAAAACAGGGACAAAAAGCAACGCTCCGATTCCCATAAACAACATCAGGTTCCGTTCTCCAGGAGTAGTATACACATCCCTTCCGGAGGTTGAGACTTTTGGTTTTTGAACCTTTCCCTTCATGAAAAGTGAGACCACCAGAAGCGGAAAGATCATATTGAACAAACTCGGGACAAATACCATGGCCATAATATTGGCCGCGGTTACCTGTTTTCCAATCCACAGCATAATAGTGGTTACATCACCAATGGGTGACCAGGCACCTCCTGCATTGGCAGCAATGACAATCATACTTGCAAAGAACCACCTTGATTTTTTATCTCTGATAAGCTTTCTCAACAAAGCCACCATTACAATAGTAGTTGTCAGGTTATCCAGCATAGCTGACATAAAAAAAGCCAAGAAACTCAGTATCCACAAGAGTTTCACCTTGTTAGTAGTTGTAATTCTATCGGTTATTATTTTAAAGCCCTGATGCTGATCAATCGTCTCAACTATCGTCATAGCACCCAGTAGGAAAAATAAAATTTCTGAGATATCACCTAAATGTTCAACAACCTGGTTATCAATCACAAAATATCGCATTTGCTCCAAGAGACTGGCATCGGGATGGGTAGTATTGAAAGTAGCTAAAAGTGTACTATCTTTAAAATGTTCCCATGCTGCACTAAATCCCAGATTAAGAATTCC
>CAZGZO010000009.1:0-9878 GCA_964529695.1 uncultured Lentimicrobiaceae bacterium | reverse complement strand
GTGTACTATCTTTAAAATGTTCCCATGCTGCACTAAATCCCAGATTAAGAATTCCTGTAACATCGAAAATAAAAATTGTCCATATCAAAACGCCTAATAAAAGTGCTGAGGCCGCTTTATCAACATTCAGGGGGTGTTCCAGTGCTATCGCCGTATATCCCACAACAAATACGACGACCATGAGTATAAAACCAGTCATATTGTAAATTAATTGCTTAAGGTGAAACACAAAAATAACGAAAACTTTGGAAGAACCCTTATTCTGAAAAACCTAACTTTTTTATCCTGAGAAAAGACTCTGAAACGCTATAAATCCTTTTTCTACGGGGTTGGCATAATAAAATGAAAGCTTTTCAGTTTAACTAACAGGTTTGTGTTCAAAATATAGGTCGATTATAATCGGCAACGTTTATTATCCACATAATTTTACGTCATTAACATAATTAACTTATGATACCAGATATGATTCTTCAGATTCACGAGTCTGTGCAAACAATTCCCATGGCCTCGGGGGCGCACGAAATCAGCCTGCCTATTTGGAATTTACTTGAAAAAGGTGGCTGGATAATGGCCATTCTCGGACTCCTTTCAGTGATTGCCGTTTACATATTTATCGAGCGGTACCTGGTCATTAGCAAGGCATCTAAAGAGGATAAAAACTTCATGAATAACATCCGCAATTTCATCCTTGATGGGAAATTAAACGATGCCAAATCACTTTGTACTTCCAACAACTCTCCTATCGGCAGGATGATCGATAAAGGGATTTCGAGGCTTGGGAAACCGCTGAATGACATCAATGCTGCAATAGAAAATGTGGGCAGGTTGGAAGTTTCCAAGCTTGAGAAGAACCTTGCCGGACTGGCTACCATTTCAGGCGCTGCACCTATGCTTGGTTTTCTGGGAACTGTAATTGGTATGGTAAGAGCATTTTACGACATGTCGATGGCAGGGAACAACATCAACATCGAACTGCTGTCAAAAGGAATCTACCAGGCTATGATAACAACTGTTGGCGGACTGATTGTAGGAATTACAGCATATATCTTATATAACCTATTGGTAGCCCGCGTTCAAAAGGTCGTCAATCTTCTGGAAATCAGAACATCTGAGTTTATGGATTTACTTCACGAACCTGTAAAATAGCGACAAAAATTAAATCAAACCGGTAAACAAATGGCCATTAAAACCAGAAATAAAATAAACTCCAGCTTCAGCATGGCATCCATGTCTGACCTGGTTTTTCTGTTATTGATTTTTTTCATGCTTACTTCTACCCTGGTGGCTCCTAACGCTATTAAACTGTTGCTTCCAAGTAGTCATAGCAAAACCATGGCAAAGCAAACGCTGACTGTTTACATCAACAAAGCCGGAAATTATTATGTAGAAACCAAACAGGTGAGTCCATCATCGCTACAACAAGCTATCAATAGTAAAATTCATAAAGATTCCCAGGCTACCATTGTTGTCAGGTCGGATAAAACAGTTCCTGTTCAAGATCTCGTAAATGTTATCGACGCTGTAAATCAAATCAATAAGAAATTTCACACGAAACATAAAATCATTCTTGCAACACGACCTCCTGCTAAATAAGGTCGAAAAGCATTAAAATTATTATGAAACTGGACAGCAACAAACGGAAAGCACTTATCGGGACTATTCTTTTCCATGCATTAATTTTGCTGGCATTCCTGTTTCTTGCTCTCAAAACACCATTGCCGTTGCCTGGGGAACAAGGTGTTGAGGTTAGTATTGGCACGGAAAACCCGGGCGCAGGGAACCAGGTAAATGCTACTACTCCTGCCAAACCGCAACCACAAAAAGAACAGAAAAAGAAAACGGTTGTCACACCTCCCCCCACAAAAAAAGCACCTCAGAAAGATTTAACTCAGAATGTTGAAAAGGCACCCTCCTTGCCAAAAAAGGAGGTTGTCAATAAAAAGCCAGTTCCTGTTAAAAAGAAAAAAAAGGAAGTGCACAAACCTGTAAAGAAAATGCCGGCAATTGAAAAAAAGAAGCCTAAACCCGTTGTCAAAAAGCACAAAGTGGAAAAGCCCAAACCGGTTGTTAATCAACGTGCACTCTTCAAAATGTCTAAGAATCAATCTAATAAAGGTAGAGGAACTGACAACGGAGATAATGAAATGGGCAGTCCCCATGGCATTGAACAAAGCACAAATTTCATGGGAAAAGGCGGTAAAGGAAATGGCGTTTCATATAGTCTGGGAGGCAGAGGTGCCCGGTATATCGACAAACCGAATGCTTCTTTCACCGAGCAGGGAATTGTAGTAGTGCAGATTTGGGTAAACCCGGATGGTAAAGTTGTTCAGGCTCAAATTAATAACCATGGAACGACTGTTGTGGATGAACATCTTCGGAATTTGGCCATACAATCTGCATTGAATTCAACGTTTGTGAGCGATCCCTCAGCGCCGTCTAAACAAATCGGGACAATCACTTATACTTTTATTCTGAAGAAGTAAAATCTAAAGCGTTTATTAAAATTTAATAAAAAAGCATTTTTCTTCTTTCTTTAATTCAATGTCCATCCCGAAAGATCATAAATTTGCATTATGGATTATAATGAGACTTTAAACTGGCTTTTTAATCAGTTACCTATGTTTCAGCGCGTTGGAAAAGCTGCCTATAAAGCAGACCTTTCCAATACCATTGACTTACTGAATGAATTAAAAAATCCTCAGAATTCATTCAAGGCGATTCACATAGCCGGAACCAATGGAAAAGGCAGCGTTTCGCATATTATTGCTTCTATTTTACAGGAAGCAGGATTCAAAACCGGATTATACACTTCACCGCACCTCAAAGATTTCAGGGAACGAATAAAAATCAATGGTGAAATGATTCCACAGGAAAAGGTAATCGGTTTTGTAAAGAAGCATAAAAATTGGCTTGAGAAGCATAAAATTTCATTTTTTGAAATGACCGTGGGGATGGCATATCAGTATTTCAAAGAAGAAAAAGTTGACTATACTGTTCTGGAAACCGGTATGGGTGGCAGACTTGATTCTACTAATATCTCAAACCCGGTGTTGTCCATCATAACCAATATTGGTTATGACCACATGGCTTTTTTGGGAGATACGCTTGAAGAAATTGCCGGTGAAAAAGCAGGTATCATCAAAGAAGGCGTCCCCGTGGTAATTGGAAGGAAACAACCAGAGACTATGCCCGTTTTTGAAAAGGTTGCCTCTGAAAAAAAAGCACCGATTTCCTATACTGAGGACCATTTTGAATTGAAACCCGTACACACGGCACATCAAAGTGAAAAACACTACGATGTCTGGCTGGATGACGAATTATTCCTTGAAAACATAAACAGTCCGTTACTGGGCGATTATCAAGCTGAAAATATTGCAACCGCATTTCAGGGAATCAAAGTTCTGAATGATTCAGGTATCTTAAATATTGACAAAGATACCATGGAAGAGGGCTTCGTAAGCACGGTTGATAACACAGGTTTCATTGGCCGTTGGACAATCCTAAGCACCAATCCATTGACCATTGCTGATACCGGACATAATACGGATGGTATCGGAACCGTCGTTCAACAATTGATGCAAATGGATTATGAACATCTGCATTTTGTTTTAGGGATGGTTTCCGATAAGCAAAGGGATGCTGTCTTGAGATTACTTCCTAAAAATGCCACTTACTATTTTTGTAAAGCGGATATTCCCAGAGGTCTGGATGCTGAAACACTGAAAGATGAAGCCTTTCAGCATAAACTCACAGGGCAAAGTTATATTTCTGTTATGCATGCATACTCTTCGGCTGTAAACAATGCAGGGCCTCGTGATTTAGTTTTCGTGGGCGGCAGTTCTTTTGTTGTGGCAGAGGTGATTTAACAGTTTTCCTATGCTTTTTCCCATCTAAGTGAAACTCCTAAAATTAGGTACGTTAACACAATTTAGGCCTTTGCACCAGATTTTGTAATACTGATTTTATAAATTTGCAAACGTTTTAAAAAGAACCTAAAAACATTTATCCGATGAGTATCAAACACAATCCCGGTGAAATTCTTGAAAAACTGGGAATTAATACAGTAAATTCCGGCGTCAGTACCGGAACCCAGTGGCACGAAGCCAAAGGTGATATTTCCGCATCTGTTTCTCCTATCGATGGAAAAGAAATCGCCAAAGTAAAAACTGCTACGAAAGACGATTATGAAATGGTTATTCAAAAAGCAGAAGCAGCTTTTAAAGAATGGAGAAAAGTTCCGGCACCTGTCCGTGGTGATCTGGTTCGCAAAATTGGCATCGCTTTGCGCGAAAGCAAAGAATATCTTGGCGCACTGGTTTCCCTTGAAATGGGAAAAATTTACCAGGAAGGCATGGGTGAAGTTCAGGAAATGATTGATATCTGTGATTTTGCAGTGGGTCAGTCACGTGTAATCAATGGAACCAACCTGCAGTCGGAAAGAGTTAATCACCGTTTGTCTGAGCAATACCACCCATTAGGAATTGTTGGTATTGTAACCGCATTCAACTTTCCTGTCGCTGTCTGGGCATGGAATTCAGCATTAGCTATCGTTGCTGGTGATGTTGTTGTTTGGAAACCTTCTTCAAAAACTCCGCTGACAGCCATAGCAGTGCACAATGTCATCAACAAAGTACTGAAAGACAATAATATTCCAGAAGGCGTTTTCAATTTGGTTATTGGAAAGTCTTCCGTCATGGGAGACAATTTCCTGGCTGACCCAAGAGTTAGATTACTCTCTGTAACAGGCTCTTCCGCTGTTGGAAAAAGAGTAGGTGGCATCGTTGGCAAACGCCTGGGCAAAACTATTCTGGAACTGGGCGGTAACAATGCGGTCATCATTACACCAAGTGCCAACATGCAAATGGCTGTGATGTCAACCGTATTTGGCACTGTAGGAACTGCCGGACAACGTTGTACCAGTACACGCCGTGTCATAATACACGAATCGATTTATGATGAAGTAAAAGAAAAATTTATTGCAGCTTATAAGAGTGTTAAGAACCGTATCGGAAATCCATTGGACGAAGATTACCTGGTTGGGCCTCTGATTGATAAATCTGCCGTAGATCTCTTTACTCACGCAGTCAGCGAAGTACAGAAAGAAGGCGGTAAAGTACTCTTTGGAGGAGAAGTGCTTGAAGGAGCTGGTTACGAATCAGGAAATTATGTTGTTCCATGTATTGCTGAAGCTGAAAATCATTACAACATTGTTCAGGAAGAGACCTTTGCTCCCATTGTATATTTCATCAAATATACAGGCGACATCATGAATGCGATTGAAATTCAGAATGATGTTCCTCAGGGACTTTCTTCTTGCTGTTTCACAAATGATTTGCATGAATCAGAAACTTTCCTCTCCTATGCAGGTTCCGATTGCGGAATCGCTAACATCAACCTTGGAACTTCCGGTGCAGAAATCGGAGGTGCCTTTGGCGGTGAAAAAGATACCGGAGGCGGACGCGAGTCTGGTTCTGATGCATGGAAAACTTACATGCGCAGGCAGACAAACACAATTAACTTTGGCAAAGAACTACCCCTGGCACAGGGTATTAAATTCGACATATAAATTTCAGGACAGCCTTCTTTTCTCCGGAAAAAAAGGCTGACTTTTTTTGTTAACTTAAATATTAATTAAATGAAAGTTAAATCATTACTTTTAGTGTTGATAGTTTCCTTAGTTTTCAGCACACCGAGCTTTGCTCACAAAAAAAATGCGAAAAAACCTATTAAAGGTTACAAATTTACTGACGAGGTTGTTGTTCCTCATACAGGCATAAATAACCAATACATGTCAGGAACTTGCTGGGATTTTTCCGGATTAGAGTTTGTTCAGGATGAACTCTTGCGTACAACTGGCAAAAAATATAATTTGTCTGAAATGTTCAATGTATATTACCAATATTCAGGCAGAGCTATCAAATATGTCCGTTTGCATGGAAAGATGGGATTTGGAGCCGGTGGAGAAACCACAGATGTAATGTGGCTTATCAAACATTATGGTATGGTTCCTCAATCAGTTTACACGGGTATGGATTATGGAACAAAGCTTCCGGTACAAATGGAAATGGATAAGGTACTGCAAAATTATGTTGATGCTATCGTTTCTGATCCGAATCATAAGCTCACCACGGCATGGCACAAGGGTTTCGATGCTGTTCTGGCAGCTTATTTGGGTAAAATTCCTACGACGTTTAAATATGACGGAAAAACTTATACCCCAAAAAGTTTCAGGGATATGACCGGTTTTAATCCGGATAATATTGTTCCTATTACATCTTTCAAGGATCATCCTTATTTCACAAAGTTCCCCATCGCCGTTCGTGATAACTGGAGATGGATTCCTTACAATAATGTTCCTATGAAAGATCTTGTTGCCATCATCAACAATGCACTAAAACACGGTTACACAGTAGTTTGGGGTGCAGATGTTAGCAACAAAGGTTTCAACTGGAAAAAAGGCGTAGCATTCGTACCTAACAAACATCCCAAGTTAGAAGGAAAAGCTCTGAAAGAATGGAATAGCCTAAGCCGCAGACAGAAAGAAAAGAGACTTTATAATGCCGATTCTATCGTTCAGGAAGCTACTATTACTCCTGAAATGAGACAAAAAGCTTATGATAATTATTCAACTACTGATGACCACGGCATGTTATTCGTAGGTATTGCCCACGACCAGAATGGAAAAACTTTCTATAAAGTTCAAAATTCCTGGGGCACTCATCAGAAATATCATGGATACATCTATGTATCAGCTGCCTACATTGAATTAAATACTACAACCATTAGCGTGAATAAAGCTGCTATTCCAGCTGACCTTCGTGCTAAAATGGGCATCAAATAATATTTTTGAAGATCTTGAAAAATACAGCGTGCCGGTGGGTGCGCTGTTTTTTTTTGTCAACTGGTATGGGATATTTTTAACTTTGCGTTTTGAGACTGCCCTTTTTGGACAAACTTTTAATTTTTTCTTTAAGTTAAATCATTTAATATATGAAAGTCAAATCATTACTTTTCGTGTTGATTGCTACTTTGGTTTTCAGCACACCGAGCTTTGCTCGTTCACATAAAAAAGGCCACAAAAAAGCCGATCAGGGATACCATTTCACTGATGAAGTAGTAGTTCCCCATACTTCTGTAAAAAACCAATACAGATCCGGAACCTGTTGGGATTATTCAGGTTTGGCACTGGTTGAAGCTGAATTATTACGTACGACCGGCAAAAAATATGATTTGTCGGAAATGTTCAATGTATATTACCAATACTCAGGCAGAGCAGCCAAATATGTTCGTTTACACGGGAAAATGATGCTAGGTCCTGGTGGAGAAACTACGGATGTGATGCGGATTATTAAAAATCACGGCATGGTTCCGCAATCCGTTTACAGTGGTATGCAATACGGAACAAAATTACCTGTACAAGGAGAAATGGACAAAGTGTTGCAAAGTTATGTAGATGCTATTGTCTCCGATCCGAACCATAAACTTACCCCCGTATGGCACAAAGGTTTTGATGCTGTCATGACCTCTTATTTGGGACCTTTACCGAAGACTTTTAAATATGACGGAAAAACTTATACTCCAATAAGTTTCAGGGATATGACAGGTTTTAACCCGGATAACATTATTCCCATCACCTCTTTCATGGACCATCCTTATTTTACTAAATTCACGCTGGCCATTCCTGATAACTGGAGCTGGGCTAAATATGATAATGTTCCTTTGAAAGATATGATGGATATCATTAACAGTGCACTGAAAAATGGATTCTGTTTAGCCTGGGATGCTGATGTCAGCAACAGGGGTTTCAACTGGAAAAAAGGCGTGGCGTTTGTCCCTAACAAGCATCCCAAATTAGAAGGAAAAGCGCTGAAAGAATGGGACTCGTTAAGCCGCAGGCAGAAAGAAAAGAGGCTTTATAATGCTGATTCTATTGTACAGGAAGCTACAATTACTCCCAAAATGAGACAAAAAGATTATGATAATTATCTGACACAAGACGATCATTTAATGTTGATCGTTGGCATTGCCCATGATCAGAACGGGAAAGTCTTCTATAAAATCAAGAATTCCTGGGGAACGCATCAAATCTATCACGGATACATTTATGTTTCAAAGGCTTATATGGAGCTTAATACGCTTAGTATTAGTGTAAACAAAGCCGCTATTCCAGCTGGCTTGCGTGAAAAAATTGGAATCAAATAATATATTTTGAGAATTATATAAAGAGCGTTCCATTTGGAGCGCTTTTTTTGTTGGAGGTTTTTTAATGTCAGAATATTTATTATCAAATGCCTGCCTGTCATTCCCGGAATATACACAAAATCCATTATATAAGATATTTCCATTAACTTAGCCTGACTTTCAAAATCGCATCAAAATGAAACAATACTTTATAATTTTATTCGTGTTTTTAAGCTTTCAGCTTAATGCACAGACAACCAACAATCCCAAAAACTACCAAAACTGTTACACCATTGCTGTAGGAAAAAATGCCTCTGCAAGCCATGTAGTAACAGTAGGACATAACGAAGATGACTGGGGCAATCTTATTGTAAACATCTACAAGGTCCCTCCCGCCGATCATAAGCCGGGTTCGACAATCACTTTGTTAAACGGCACCAAGATTCCGCAGGTTAAGCATACCAACGGATATTTATGGTGGGAAACAACCACGGAAAAGTTTGGTGATTATTATCTAAACCAATATGGTGTCAGTATTTGTTCTGATGCCTGTCCGTCGAAAGAGGACACAGCTCGAGGAAATATCGGGTTTTATTTGAGACGAATCATTGCCCAGCGAGCACATACAGCCAGAGAAGGAGTAAAAATTGCAGGAAGACTCATTTCCAAATTTGGCTACGCATCCACAGGACGTACTTATTGTATTGCTGATCCCAATGAAATCTGGATGCTGGCAGTCGTTCAGGGACGTCACTGGGTCGCAGAGCGTGTTCCGGACGACAGTGTATCCATTCTTCCGAATTATTACACCATTGAGCATATAAATCTTAAAGATACCGCTGATTTTCTGGCAAGCCCCGGACTTATTCAATACGCTATTTTGCGTGGATGGTATGTCCCAAAACAGGGTAAGCCTTTCAATTTCAAAGACGTTTACAGCAAAACATCGGTCCGGTTTGCTATTGGCAATGTGGTCCGGCACTGGTCCGGCATCAATGCGCTGGCTAACAGAAAATATTCACTGTATCGGGATATTCCATTTTCATTTTCACCCAAAAAACCAGTATCTGTTGAAGCCATACAAAACGTGCTCTCATCGCACTATGAGGGAACTGATTTTGCGACGAACTATAAATTGCACACCAATCCGCACAAAAACATGGTGAACCGCATTTGTAATGCCGGTACCAAATACAGCCTTGTCACACAGCTTTATAAAAATCAGCCAAGCAAAAATGCTTTTCTCATTTGGTATGCACCTTTGAATCCTTGTATTCACCCCTATATTCCTATTGTTTATGGAATCAATAACATACCGTCAGCCTATGAAAATCATGCGCTGGATGAGGCGTTGAAATATGATTTCGTCAGGGCAGGAAATACATTTGAAGCCAATCCAAAATCTGCTTATGCCATATTTGAAAATTATAACAAAGAAATTGATGCTGCTTATCAGGCAAAATTCAAAGTAATGAAGACCTGGAAGAACATGTTTCAGAATGAAGCCAAAGACGCCATGATGAAGGCACTGAAACAAGGAGGTAATAAACCGGGAGAGGTTTCTGAAGAATTTATGCAGAAACTTTATTATGTTGAGAAGGGAACGGTTAAGTAATTATTTTCGTATTCTATTGGAGAAATAAAAAAACAAATGTCAAACAATCTGATGATTACAGACCCTGAAAAACACATTGACT